>NZ_JBHZCN010000100.1:0-32604 GCF_042755465.1 Kitasatospora sp. NPDC059160
GCACGGGACCCCCGCGCCGGCCGCCGACGTTCGGTCAGGACTCCACCCCCTGGCACTTGTGGCTGCGCGCCACAGGACCGCGGACTGAGTGCAGCGGACGTGCCGGACGTCGCGTTCTGCGTGCACGACTGCGCTCATCGAGTTGCTGAGCACACTGGTGGCGACGGGATCACGAGAGCTCCAGCCGGGGCTTGCGGGTGCCGCGCGGGCGAAGCCGTCAGCAAGGTGAGCACGATGGCCCCGACGGCCGGTCGCCGTCCTCCTGATACGTACCCGCCCACTACCCCACAGCGCGGGCTGCCGCCGCCAGCGAACCCCCACCTCATCACCCGCTCGGGCGACGGCACCGGGGTGGCGCGGCGCCAGCCGGTTGCCGCGGGCTGCTTCCACACCGGATTCTCCTCGTTGCGGCCCGCCGTCGCCTGGGCCGAAGATCGGGGACGGCGGCCCTGGGCAGCTCTCCCGGTTGGTTCATGGCGAAGTCCTCCCGTCAGGGGTGGTCTGTGAAGGACGGCGGCCGCCCCGACGGGCGGTGCCGAGCGGGGCGGCGCTCAGAGGGCGCGGGCGCTCACCGGGGGCAGGACGGCGCAGCCGGCTTCGACGAGCATGCCGGGGCGCAGCGGGACGGCCTGGTGCACGGAACCGAACAGCACGATGTCGCCCGCCTTGAGTCCGGTGCCGAACGCGGCCAGGCGCCGGGCCAGCCACGCCACGGCCGCGAGCGGGTCGCCGAGGACCTCGGGCCCGTCCCCGAGGCGGCTGGGGCGCCGCCGCTCCGCAGACTCAGCAGGCGCTCGGGCAGGTGGAGGCCGGGGCGGAAGGGTACGACGGGCCCGGTGACGATCCGCGCGCACGCCGCGTTGTCCGCGACGCTGTCCGCCAGCGCGAGCTGCCGGCCCCGGTAGCGGGTGTCGATGATCTCCAGCGCGACCATCGCCTCGGACACCGCCGCGCGCGCGGCGGCGACGTCGACCGCCTCACCGGCCAGGTCCTCGCCGAGGCGGAACGCGAACTCGCTCTCGATGAGCGGGGACACCAGGGCGGCGGTGTCGACCGTGCCGCCGCTGGGGACGGCCATGTAGTCGAGGAGGACGCCGGAGTCCGGTTCGGCGATGCCCACCTGCCGGCGCATCGCCTCGGAGGTGAGGCCGACCTTGTGGCCGATCGGCCGGGGCCCGGCCACGATCCGCAGCGCGGCCCCGGCCCGCTGGATCCGGTAGGCGTCCACCAGGTCCACGTCCGGGCGGCGGGCGGTCAGCGAGGTCACGGGGACGGCGGCGCGCTCGGCCTGCCACAGGGCGAGGGCTTCCTGCTCGATCCACGGCGCCACCTCACCGCCCGGCCCCTGGCCGGTGAGGGCGGCACCGAGATCGGGCAGGTCCGGCGGCATCGGCGGCCGGTTGGCGGACCTGCCGCCGGCAGGGCGGCGCGGGGCACCGGGCGGCGGAGCGGCAGGGCCTCGGGAGCGTACGGACATGGAGTCCCCCAGGTGTGAGGTCCTGGTGCAGCAGTTCTGCACCGGTGACCATCACAGCTCGGCGGCCACCGCCCGCGGCAGGGCTCACGAGGGGGCCGACGGACCGACGGCGGGGCCGACGCGCTTCCGGACCCGGCCGCCCGGGAGGCGGGGCGGTCAGGCTCCGGTGGGTTCGCCGCCGACGTAGCGGGAGACGACCAGCGGCAGGAAGTCCGCGGCGTGCCCGAGGTCGCTCACGTCCTGCACGCTGCGCACGACCGCGAGCCGGTCCAGCTCGGGACCGACACCGCGGGCGCGCTCCTCGTGCGCCAGCGCCTCGTGGTGCTTGAGCGCCAGGGCGGCCGGGACCTCCGGCGCCAGGAAGTGCACGCCGACGTTGCCGTGCTCGCCGCGGGTCACGCCCCAGGCCGTCATGTCCTCGGGATCGCAGCCGACACCGGTCTCCTCCAGCAACTCCCGCGCGGCGTGCCGCCGCAACGCCGCCACGTCGAGACGCTCGCCGTCGGCCGGCGGCTCCGCCGAACCCCCGGGCAGCCCCCACCGTCCCGCAGACGCGGTGAGGTCGGAGCTCCGGCCGACGATCAGCCCGCCGTCCTCCACCGGCTGCAGCACGGTGACGAAGATCGAAGCGGGGAACCAGGAGCAGCCCTCGACCCGGCGAAGCGCGCGGTGGCGGTAGGTCGCCGCCGCCCACGACAGCAGCAGAGCGCCGTCGGCCTGTGTCTCGACTCCGACGCAGGCCACCGCCGGGCCGTCGAACAGCGCCGGCTGCCGGGCGACCGCCTCGTCCCAGAAGCGGTCCATGGCCGCCAGTTCCTCCGGCGACAACGGGGGAACGGCCGTCTGCTCCAGGCGCAGGGTCCTAGCGTCGAGGAACTCAACGTTGCTCACCCGGCCATCGTGGCAGACCGGGCGGGCCCTCCCGGCATCGTCTGCGCGACCGCCACGCCCTCTGCTAGGTTGCCCGCCCGCCGCGGCGGGTCCGCCTCGTGCGGCGACCTGCGTCCCACGGTCCCCACCGCCCCGGGCCACCTCGCCGGGCACCGGGGCGGGCCGGCGCCGCGTGGGCCCCCGCGCCGTCCGTCGGCCCCCTCGTCGGCCCTCCCGCTCCACCCGGACCGGGCGGTGTGATGGCACCCGGCCGCCAGAGCCGTACACCGCCCGGTACGACGAGCCCTCCGGCGACTCAAGAGGGAAGTGACCATGTCGATCACCCTGACCGGCAGCGCCCGCGTGGCGGCCGTCGTCGCCCATCCGGATGACGACCTGCTGGTGTTCTACGGCACGCTGCGCGGCTGGAGCGACGCGGGCGCTTCCGTCACCGTTATCGTCGCCACCCACGGAGCCAACGGCGTGTCCGTCGCCGACCAAGCCGCCGGAATCACCCTGACCACCGTCCAGCGGCTGGCAGAACTACGGGCCTGCTACCAGGACACCGGCATCACCGTCTCGTCATCGAGCAGCCGCGCGGCACCGGCCACTACGGCACCGGCCACTACGGCACCGCCCTGCCCCCGCTGTGCGCCGCCGAGTGGATCGGCGGTGACGACTTCCTCCTCGCCTCCGGCGACGACCTCCTCCTGCGCCTGGACCAGGGATCGGACCTGGCAGACCTCGTCAACGCCCGCCGAGGCGCCCACACCGCAGGCGCGGTCGCCGTCGCCGTCCAACCCTCCGACCGCCCGCTGCGCTACGGCGTGATCCAGCACCGCCCCCACGCCGGCGAGCATCCCCTGATGGACTCGGTGCGGGCCTGGAACCCCGGCGACCGCGAGCACGGCACCGCGCACGTCAACATCAGCAGGACCCTGCTCCCGGCGACCGCACTGCCGTACTTTGCCGCCGTCCGGCCCGCGGATGACGGCGAACTGCGGGCCAGGCCACACCGACGCCATCACCGCCTTCGCCCACGACCACGACCTGCTGGTCCAGCCGATCCTGGGGGCCTACTACGACTGCGGAAGCCCCGCAGGCCTGCACGCGGCCAACACCGTCATCTCGGGCGCGGCCTGAAACAGAGCGGCGGCCCTGCCAGCTACCGCACACGGGGCCGGCTCCTCCTGAACATCCGAACGGGCCAACAGTGTTGGTGCGGCTCCCCGGCCCGCTCGGGGGTTCGGGTCCGGGGCCGCCGTTCTCCACGGTGCCGCTGCCGACTGCCGACGTCGCGCGGGACTACGCCGTGACGGTGACCGTGAGGGCCCGACGGTCCGGGGTCCGGCGCCGCTTCGAATGGTCTCCCACGGCGTTTCCCCTTCGGTCGCGTACGGGACACGCTCAACCGCTCATCCTCACCCGCCCCGGCATCGGACGGTAGAGGGCGTGCGGAGGCCTCCGGGGTGCGCACAGCACCACCTTCACCCCGACCCGGAGCCCGACGGCCGCCGTCGCGGAGTACGAAGTCCGGGGCGTTGGAGCAGCCGGGCCGCGGTGGCCCGGCGTCCTGGCGACCACGGTGTCTGGCGTGACCGGGTCCCTGCATCGGTAGCTCTCTGTAGCCGATGTAACGGCGTGTTGTCCCGGGTTTCGGTGTTCCCGTCCCGGTCAGGCTGGGTGTCGGCATCTTGATCACGCCGGAGTGGTCGATGCCGAGGGGAAGGGCCTGATCGCCCACCGCCTGACATCCGAAGCGATCCCGAAACTCATGATCGGAGCAAATCCCCGTGAATCCCCGCACGCGGCATGACCGGCCTCGGGTCGGCTGGATGGCCTGCGCTTACGGGGCCGCAGCCCTTGGTGCCCTGACGCTGGCCCCGTCCCTGCGCTCTCTCCACCACGTGGCCGTGCTCGGCGGCTACTCCGGGACCATGGCCTGGGGGTGGGTTGCGCTCCCCGCCGGCGCGGCCGTCGTCGGTCTGCTCTCGGTGATGCTGCTGGTCGCGCTCGGCTCCAGGGTCGGGATGTGGCCGCTGGCCACGCTCGCGCTCGGGTTCGGTGCCGTGGTGGGCGCCGACGGCTACGACGGTGCCACGACGGCCATGTGGACGGCCATGGCCGTCTTCCCGTTGGCCACCCTGGCGGCCATCGTGGCCACTGGCCTCGCCGTTGGCCCGGGGGTGGCCAAGTGAGCGCCGCCAGACGGTCACCGAGGTGTTAGGCGGCGACCGAGGATGCGAGTGGGGCCCGTGCCATGAGGTCCGCAGTCCGAGCGAACAGCCGAAGAAGGGGTCCCGCTGTGACCGAGCACTCTGTCCGCGCGGCGGTGTTCTCGGCCGGGTCCTGGGGCACCGCGATCGCCAAGGTCCTGGCCGATGCCGGTACGGACGTCACCGTGCACGCCCGCCGAGGCGAGATCGCCGACGCGATCAACACCACTCACCGCAACCCGGGCTACTTCCCGGACACCGAGCTGCCCGCCTCGGTGACGGCGACGACCGACCCGGCCGCCGCGCTGGCCGGCGAGGACTTCCTGGTGCTGTCCATCCCCGCGCAGTCGCTGCGGACCAGCCTCGCCGCGTGGGCGCCGCACATCGGGCCGGACACGGTGATCGTGTCGTTGATGAAGGGCATCGAGGTCGGCACCGGACTGCGGGCGAGTCAGGTCATCAGCCAGGTCACCGGCGTCCCGGCTTACCGGGTCGCGGTGCTGTCCGGCCCGAACCTGGCTGCCGAGATCATGGCCGGCCAGCCCGCCGCCGCGACCATCGCCTGCCCGGACGAGGACGCCGCACACCGCTTCCAGCGGGCCTGCCACACCCCGGGCTTCCGGCCCTACACCAGCACCGACGTGACCGGCTGCGAACTGGGCGGAGCGGTGAAGAACGTCATCGCCCTGACGGTCGGCATTGCCTCGGGCATGGGCCTGGGCCACAACTCCACGGCCATGCTCATCACCCGGGGCCTCGCGGAGGCCACCCGCCTGGCCGAGGCCATGGGCGCCCACCCGGCCACCCTCGCAGGCCTGTCCGGCGTCGGCGACCTGGTGGCCACCTGCTCCTCCCCGCTGTCGCGCAACCGCACCTTCGGCGTCCACCTCGGCCGCGGCATGAGCGTTGCGGAGGCGACGGCAGCCACCCGGCAGACCACCGAGGGCGTCAAGAGCGCGGAGGCGATCCTCGCCCTGGCCCACGCCCACGGCGTCGAGATGCCGATCACCAACGTGATGACCGCCCTGCTGAACGAGAAGATCACGCTCGACGAGGCCGCCACCGCGCTGATGCAGCGCCCTCCCCGGCCCGAGCGCTGACCTCGGCGGCCCCGCCGCGTCGGCGCCGGGCCGCCCCTGCCACCTTCGCCCTCCCACCCCGGAGGCTCATCGTCATGCACACGTCCGTGCTGTCCGCTGCCCAGATCACCGTGGCCCCCGCCCTGGCGGCCTGGATGGCCAACGGGTTCACCAACCGGCCCGGCCGCCTGCTGCGCTGGCGGATGTTCTGCCGCGCCACCTTCACCATCATCATCCTGCCCCACCAGCACCCGGGCCCCGCTCCACCCTCTGCCAGAACTGCAGCGCCCCGACCGCCCCCCGCAGGCCCCCGGACAGGAGAAGCCCCGTGACCAGCAACCTCCCCGTGGACCACACCAAGGCCTCCCCCGTCACCCCGATCCGCGCCGGCGCGCAGGGCATCCAGCGAGACCTCGGCGCCGATCTCCGCCGTGCCACCGCCGTGCTCCGCGGAATGCCCAACCAAGCGGAATCGGACATCACCGTGGCCGCCTCCGCCGCGATCGTGGTCACCGGACGAACCCCCGCCGACGCGCTGCAGACCGCTGTCGACTGGCGCCGCAACGCTACCCACGCCACGACCTGCACGCCGCCCTCACCGGCGCCGACCTGGTTGCCCTGGCCACCGAGTGGCCCGAGTGCCGCCAAGTCAACCCCCTGCACCATCGTCGACCCCGACCGCTGGTGCCACGCGGGCTGGAACGTCCGTCAGCTCGGCCGCCCCGGGAAGTAGTCCCCCGTACGGCGCGGACTCAAGACCGGGCGAACACTTCCCTGCATTTCCCCTATTCGGGTGAACCGCCGCTCCCCGACCGGCCCTACTCGCCTAGCATGCCTTGGGCACGCGCCCACAGCCCCTGCCGGGAAGCGACGTTGACTTCTGTATCGAGAACACTACGCTCCGCATTCGCCCTTCCCGACCCCCGGCTCGTGCTCCCCACCGTTCGGCGGATCACCGCCGAGTGGCTGACCACCAAGTACGGCATGGCCCCCACGGCTTCCGGGCACCACCGCCTGACCCAGAACGCAACCCTCACCACCCAGGTCATCTACGACAGCGCCGGCACCGAGCAGTCGATCAGGCTCCAGCTCCGCGAGGAGCAGGGCAACGCCACGTGGCGCACCACCGTCACCGCCACAGCACCGGACCACACATCCTCCGCGGTCTCCGTTCTCCTGGAGGCCTTCGCCAACCCCGGACACACCGTGGTCCCCGGGCGCCCTCGACTGGTCCGCGAACTCGTCACCGCCCTACGCCCACATGACGGGCTCGCCCGACTCACCCTTCACGCCCAGGAAGTCGACACCGACGTCGAACCGCTCCTGCACGTCCTGTGCGACCCCGACCGGCAGCTGCCGGTCATCGTCGCCGCCCGACCGCTGCGCCCGGACAGTCTCTGGTCGAGCCGGATGCGCGAGACCATGCCGAACTGCGCGGGTGCCGCCTCGCTGTACCTGCTGCGCGACGTCGCCTCCGTCAAAGCGTTCCGCGAGCATGTAGGGGAGCACCATCGGGTGTCCTGCGGGGCGGTGCGAACCTTCCTGCCCGGGGTCGACCCCGCCTGGGTGCCGGACGCCGCCCGCCACCGCTTCATCTCCTACGCCCGCATGAGCGACCCCGGTGACTCCTCGTGGCGCGGCATCGCCAGGCGCGTCCAGCAGGCCGCCAGCGACACCGTCCTTCCGGCGCCTCTGCAGCACCTGGCCTTCCCCGACGTCTCGGTGGCCCACCAAGCCGACCGGCAAGCCGCCCTGACCGCCGATCGAAGCGCAACCGACAACGCGTCCCTCAGGGCGGAAATCGGGCTGCTCACCGAGCTGCTGGCCCAAGCCGACGTGGACCTCCGCGAGGCGAGCCGCAACGCCGACCTGGCCACCCGGACGATCGCGGCTCTCCAGGAGCAGCTGGAGGACGCAACCGCCACCGGGCTGCGCGACGTCGAGGACGGCCTTCGGGCACTGGACGACGTCGCCCGCCTTCACTCGGAGGTCGAGCTCCTGCGGGCCCGCCTTCGCACCGTCGGCCGCCACGAGGACGCAGTGGTCGTCGAGGAGCAGGCAGGAGTGCCGCAGTCCTTCGAGGAGCTCTGGGGCCGCCTGCGCGAGCTCCCCGGCGTTCTCGTCACGGCGGATCAGGCCAAGGCCCTAGCCCTGGACGAGTCCGAACGGGCCCGGGTCTGGGCAGCAAAAGCGTGGAACGGCCTGCGCGCTCTCAACTCGTACGCGCTCAGCAGCGACTTCCGGGGCAATTTCTACCAATTCTGCTCGGCAGGCATCCCCGGCACCGCGGGATGGTCACACAAACAACTCGGCATGAACGAATCGCGCACGACGATGGGCCGCTGGGGCGAGGAGCGGCGCTTCCCCGTGCCCAGAGACGTCGATCCGTCCGGATGGGCGCAGATGAAACCCCACCTGAAACTCGACAACGGCGGTCGCGCCCCACGGATCCACTTCCTTGACGCCAAGACCCAGAGGATCCCCGCCCAACTGGTCGTCGGGTACATCGGGGCCCACCTCACCAACACCATGACCAACTGACCCGCCCGGTTGCCCCTCGATCACGCACTCCGCCCTGTCCGGCACGCAGGCCTTCCGAACGGTACGAACATCCCAGCAACTCGTGGCGCCGTTCCCTCAACTGCCCTCCCCAGAAGGAGGCGCCCAGGTCCAACACGATGATCCAGTAACCGACTCCGCTGTTGAGCCCTTCGCGCCCTGCGCGCTGCTGTCGTCCGAGGAACGGGGGTGCTCGACCTCGGGGCGTTGCCACGGCATGCGGCCCAGGAACTGGTGGAGGAGGTCGGGGTGCCCGCCGCCCCCGAGGACATGACGGTGTGGTGCGTCACGCAAGGCGAGTTCGGCAACGTCGGCGGGCACTTCCTGCCGCCGCCGATCCCAGCCAGCTTGGCACACGAGCACCACAAGGCCATAGTGGAGGCCGGGGCTGAGCGCGGCACCACTGCCGAGTTAGACCAACTCCCGGTCATCCACTCCGGGGCGGACGCCACCGAACCCGGGTACTACGCGGACTTCCTACCGCAGGTCGTCACCCGCTACGTCGCGAACTGGGCGCCGCACTGCGCCTGACTGCGGGCGACGATCCGTCGGACGTGGTTCCGGGCGGGACAGGGGCGGAGAACTGCCGGCCGCCGGGACCGAGCGGTCGGCGGGTTCCGGGAACCGGCACAGGCCGCGGAGGAACGGGCGTTGCCTCCTGGAACGGAGAGCAGTCCACCGGTGCGAGCTGGCGGTCCCGATCTTCGTCCCTCTCCGGGAGTCCTGCCGCGGGATCGGAGAAGGGCTGCCACAGCGGGCGACGTTCAGTCATGATCGCGAGTCTGCCAGGCACTTCGGCTCAGGGCCCGGATCGGACCTCGGGACCTCCTACCGACGGCCGCCTTCTCGGTCCGGATGCCGCTGGAGGTAGCACCTCTCCCAGTAGGCGATCTGCTCGCTGACCTTCGCCCACCCCGCGTGCTCAGCAAGGTCCGCGTCCTCAACCAGCACCCGTACCTCGACAAGGTCGCGCAGTGCTCTGCGGCCCTGGCCCTCCCGCAGGGCATCTCGGGCCGCCTCGACAAGCGGAGCCCCCCGCGTCCCGGAGCGCCGCTGAGCGGTGACCACCACCGGCATGACCTCGGTGATGAACTCGGTGAGCAGCGCGTCCGACCGCATGCCCCGTTGGATCCGGGACATGAGGCGCCCGATCGTCAGGAGGCCGACGAGTACCAGGGCCGCGTGGCAGAGTCCCAGCCACCACGACACGATGCCCCTGGTGATGCCCGCGTTGGCGTAGATGTAGGGGAGCATCCACCCGGTCACGAGGACGACCGCGAACCACATGATCTTCTCGACCGGGCTGGGGGAGAACTCCCACATCCGACCACCGCGGGCCCGTGCCACGGCAACAGCAACGCAGGCGACGACGAAGAGCCACCCCAAGGTGATGGCAAGTCCCGGCAGGACCACGTGATCTCCCTCGAATACCTGGAGAGCCCAGGACGTACCCGCCACCAGCCGGCCGGTAACCGGATTCTATGGAGCGGCAGCGACAACCGGCCGGGCCAGAGCGATCCAGGCCGCCGTCGAGAGCGGTCGCCGAACAGCCAGGCCGAGGTACGGTCCCAGGATGAGCAGCACCAGCCTCCACCTGAAGGACCTCGTCGACATGGCGGTAGGGGGCGCCGTCTCGACGCCCGCCCGGAGGCGGGCCACTGGCTGATCGCCCAGCTGGAGGCGCAAGGGGACGAGGCGATCTGGAAGGACGCCTGCCTGCTGCTCGCTCCGCTTGCCGCGCGGCCCGCCTACGGGCTGCCGGCGGACAAGGCCGCCGACCGGCTGCGTCTCACCGCTCGAACCGCCCAACCCGATCTCGATGTCGCCCTGGTCCTGATGCTCAAGCTCGCCTACCAGGTGCGGGGCCGGGGTGCCGTTGGCGAGGTGTGGGCCGCGAACACGACCGAGCTGCGCCGGACGGCGATCATGCACCTCCTGATCATGGTCAGTGCGGCCGTCGGGTGCCACGGGCGCCGGCTCAGTCCGGAGGGCACGGTGGCTCTCGTCCGCCGGGCGATTCCGGCTTCGCCCGGTGCGGCCGGGTAGACGGGGGCTCCCGAGGCGGTGTCCGTACCGGATCCGTCCGCGAGACCGTCGCGGCCTCGGGCCTGCCCGTTGCGCGGGTTCGGGCGGCGTTGTCGGTGGGCCGGTCTACGCTGTGCGGGTGCTGGACCTCGCGCCGTCCAGCACCCCTCGGACGGACTTCTCCCCAGCACGAACCGGGGCACCATCGCACCATCGTCACCGTCGGCGGATGAGGGGCCACTCCCGGGCCGTGGGCACCGGGCACCATCGCGAGACGGGCGTGCCGTCTCGCTGCCCAAATCCCTGAGGAGCGCGCGTTCATGGACAACATCACCAGCAAGCAGCTGGGGTACCTGCGGCTGCTGATCCGCGAAACCGGCATCGGTGACGAGTGGCTGGGCAGCTGGGCCAAGCCCTGGCTCACCCAGCGCGAGCGCGGTGTCGGCCAGATCAGCAACCTCTCCAAGGTGGCCGCGAGCAAGCTGATCGACGGGCTCCTGGAGGAGCGGACGGAGACGGCGGACTGACGGCAGGCCGGGTGCCCGAAGTCGGCCTTCGGGCACCCGGCGGCGCGCCGTCCGGCAAGGGCCTTCGTGAGCTTCGGCAGCACGTTGCCGAAGCTCGGGTGGCCGGGGGAGATTGAGGCGCGGAAGCACGGCGTCAGAGCTACCCGGAAGCCCGGGTAGCTCTGACGATCAACGCCGAGGGGCTGCTGGCCCAGCACCCGAGCGACGACGCACTTCGCGAGCTGGTTCGGGTCGGGCAGCAGCGGGGTCCGGCCGTGAGCGTCGTTCTGGTGAACCCGCTCGGGACGCAAGGCCTGGGGCCGGGGCGATGCTCCGGCTGCCTCGACCGGACAGCCCCAGCGCGGTGGTGAGCGCGACCGCGGTCACAGCGGCGAACGCCGCCACCGACGCGGCGAAGCCCTCTCGGGCAGCGACCCGGTTGACCAAGGCCAGCACGATGTCGAAGCCCGCGTGAGCGGCCATCAGGGGCAGCACCGCGCGCGAGCGGCGGTACAGCAGCACGCTGACGACCGCCCACGGCACGAGGGGGATCGCGGCCAGGCCGTACTCCAGGTGGTAGGACAGCCGCGCCGCCGTCAGGACGACGACGAGCCCGGCCAGGCCGAAGCGGCGCAGCCGGGCGTCCGTGACTACCTCGCCGATCCGCCAGGCCGCCAGGAGGGGCAGGACCAGGACGACGGTCTCCTCGCTGATGCCGGCCGCCACGGAGGAGACCGACTCGCCCAGGAGCGTGCTTCCCCCGCTGCCACCGGAGTATGAGGCGAGGGCGGGGGAGTGGGTTCGGGCGAGTTCGAACAGGACCTGCACGATGAACGTCGGGGCCTCCGCCAGGCAGAACACCGAGCAGGAGGCGGACAGCAGCTGCCGCGCGGACAACCGGGGAAGTCCTACCGATGGCGCCCGTTCCGCGATGCCCACTGTCAGCCATGCGGGCAGGGACAGCCACAGCCACAGGGTGGATGCCCAGAGCATGGCGGCGGCGGTACTGGTGCCCTGGCTCGGGGCGGCGCCGGAGGCGGCTGCCTGTGCTCCGGGCCAGGCCGCCCCGATGGTGATCGCCATGTAGGAGAGGGCGAAGGGGCCGGCGAAGGACCAGGCGATCGCTCGTCCCGTCTGCCCCGCGCGAGGTCGGGGGAGCGGCTCGCGGTCGGGCAGTGCCCCCAGCAGCCTTTGCACGAACGGCATGCCCACCCCTCCGGATCGCCGTGCCCGCAGCAGGCCGTCCCTGGGCCGCTGCTGTCGGCGGCGGTTGGTCGGCGAAGGCACATCAGGCAGCGAGCGGCGGTCCGGGCAGCGTAGCAGCGCCGGGCGACCGCCAGGGTGGGAGTTGTTGCGTGCCCGCTCAAACGTCGGGCCTCGCGGCTCCCGCTTAACCACCAGCAGGTCGGCCTGGCGCACGGGCACTGCGCTGGCGGACGACGGCAGCACCGCTGACTCGCGCTCGGGTGCGGCTCGGGCCATGGTCCCGTCGCGAGTCATCTGAGTGTTCGACCAGCGGCCCGGCGAGCGGTGCTGGCTGCCGGTCCGGCAGTCGCGGCCGCGTTGAGTCGGTAGTGGGACGCCTGGCATGCTGGGCGCAGCCGAAATCCGAGGGAGCGCTGTGGTCGCCGATGAGCGTAATCGCTGGGTCTCGTTTGCCTGGCGCCGCGACCTTTTTGTTCCGGTATCGGTCAGTCAGTCTCTTGTAGTCGGAACCGGCGTAGTGCTGCTGGCGGCTCTCAGCAGTACCGTCGCATTCGCCCTCTCTGAATGGCATGCCGAAGCTCTGCCGGGAAAGGGTGCTTTCGGACTTGTGCTGAGGGTTTCCGATCTCTATCCGATTCTCCCCGCGCTCTTCGCGCTTGTTCTTGCCGCCTTTGCGGTATATCTGTCCGTCGCCGCCGTCTTCGGCGCCGACGACCCCCATCTGGGCGGTCGGCGCCGTTGCACCTGCCGCCGTTGCCGCTGGGGCCACTGGAGCGCGCTGGAGCTGCGCCGACCGCTGTTCAACACCGAGTCGATGCTGGGGCTGGCGGTCACCGCTCTGACGGCGGCGCTGGCAGCCGACGCGGCCAGCATCGCGGGCCTCGGCCTGGGCCTGGGCGTGGTGGCGGACGGGCACCTGCTCTTCCCCGTACGAGTCGTCGCGGGCATCCTCGCGTTTCTGCTGCTTTTGGCTGGAATCATCGCGACTTGGGGCATTATTCTGTGGTCGTTTCTGGCGGTCGGCGGCGTATTCCATGTGCGGAACAGTCGGGTCAGGGGACGAGACAACAGGAATTCGGCGGTGTTCGCGCCTCTGGCCGTCTACGATCCCGAAGGTGACACGGTGTCGGACCTGAAAAATAGGCAAGAGCAGGTATTCCAGCAGTTCATGGATGCCCACCTGCTCCCGAAGTGGATCACCGGGCAGGGCGAGACCACCCAGACCCTCCGCCTGCTGGGCGTCGAGGTTCAGGAGGCGGCCACCGCGGACATGTGGGGGCTGGTGCCGGCGACGTGGCCCGAAGGTTGGCGGCTGGTTCGCAAGGAGGACGGCTACTTCTGGTTCGACCTGGTCAACGGGTCAGGGACAGCGATGATCGAAGGCCTCGTCAACGGCAAGGCCTACGATGCCCGGGCGCACCTGCGGCTCACCGACGCCGGGCGACGCGAGGCCCGGTGCCGGTGGTACGGCCTGTCGGACAGCGAGCGTGCCCTCATGCAGCAGCGCGGCGGACCCTGGAAGCCGCCGTACCCGGCCGTCGCCGAAGGTCCGCACTTCGAGGCCGGGGACAACTACGCCCTCGTCGCCGCGCAGCTCCGGGCCAGGGGCTGGACCATCGGGGCCGAGGAGGCCACCGGCGTCCAGGTCGTCTTGTCCGAGGCGGCGTCCGCCTGGGCCGCCGAGCGCCGGGCAGGCGACAGCTTCTGGCTGCTGCCGGGCGGCACGTCCGCCAACACGGCGCGCACGGGCTGCTCCGGGGACGGGACCTATCCGTGGGACACGCAGGAGGCCAAGGCGTCCTGGCAGGACCCGAGGGCCCTGGCCGACGAGGTCGACCGGGTTCTCCGCGATGGCTACCCGGGCGAGCCGGCCTCGGAGAACGCGGCCGCGGACATGCTCTAAAGCCCTGTTGTCGGGCAAAGGCCGACAACAGGGCAGTCCCCGTCAAGCGGGGCCGGGCTCCGTCACCGCACCGGCCAGATCGGGGTGACGGAGCGTCGGTTGCGCGGCGAGACGACGCTGGGCCTGCTGCGCCGCTGGGTCGACGGTGTCATCCGACCGGGGACAGCCGATTGCGGCCCGGCGAACGGGCTCGGCTTCGGCGAGCAGGTCGGCAACAGGGTGGGGCAAATACACCTTTCTCCGCGTACGTGTACGCAAGGGATAAATCACCCGGACGGGCGGCACAGTCGCAGACCAGGCGGAATCCCCGCCGTGCCGTCACCGCGCTCACTACGCTCGACGGCGTGACCACCACCGCGGCCGCCCGGCGACCCATCACCGAGCTGCCCGCCAGCCCCTCCGCCATCGGCCTCACCTACCAGCTGGAAACGCCGCTGCGCAGCCACGCCCACGACCGCACGATCGAGCGCTGGACCGTCAGCGCCCGGATCGGCGAGCACTTCGGCCTGGAGCCCACCCCGGCATGCGCCGCCTGCGTCGACCGCCGGGCGGGCGTGCAGCAGGCCAGCGCCGCCACCGCGGACGACGACGGCTGCCCGCATCGGCTCCTGGTCGGTGAGTTCGTCTTCTACCGGATCCGCTGGGGCGCCGGCATGAACCCATTCTGGGCGATGGAAGAGGAGACCCAAGGCCTCTACGAAATCGCCGAAGCGATCTTCAACGAGGAGAGGAACGACTACAGCAAGGAGTTCACCGACCTGGCCGACATGGTCATCGGCGGCAGCGACCTCCTGGTCCTCGACCACGCCGAGCTCACCGGGCCGTGGCGCGGCTTCGGCCTCGGGCCGATCCTGGCCGCCGAGGCGATCGACCGCCTCAACGGCGGCTGCGGCGCCGTCCTTCTCCACCCCGCCCCGATCACGACCGACGACCTGACCTTCGACCAGTTCAAGCACGCCAGCAAGCGCCTGGAGGAGACCTGGGCGAAGGTCGGCTTCGTGCCCTTCCTCACCAGCCCCTATCTGGTTTTCGGGACCTGCTGGGGCATTCCCGAGCAGCGCCTGGCCGCCCTGCGGAAGGAGCTGGACGCCCTCTGCGCCCAGTGGCAGGCCGCCCGGCGCACCAGGCCCTGACCGCCAGGCCCAGGCGGGCAGGCCACCCCGCCCGGCCTGTCGGTGCGCGCCGCTCGTTCGGGTGATCCCCCGCGGCGGCCGCGCCCGGCTCGCTACGGTGAGCACGGAGCCGGCCGGACGCCGGGGACGGGAAGGAGACCGCGGTGGGGCGAGCGGTAGTCATGACGGCCGGCCAGGCACGCCAGGCCATCGGTGAGGCCGTGACCGCCAGGATCACCAGGCTGTTCGAAGCCTGCCTGGCCGGGATGCGCGAGGACGGTCTCGTGGAGGTGTACGCCAAGTCCTGGCGGCGCTCAGCCCTCCCCGGCCACGATCCGAGCGCCGTCCCGCCGGTGCCCACCGCGCTGGTCGTGACCGGCAAGGCATGGTCCGAGCCGGGCGTCATCTTCACGTGGAAGAGCGAGTCCGGCGACCCGCCCTACTTCCAGATGGACACCCCGGCGGGCTGGATGACCCAGGTCGTCCACGCCGGGCACGCCGTGATCGACGGCCTGCCGGTGACCGCCGTCCTGGAGCGGGACGACCAGCGCCGTCCGTCGAAGGTGCTCACGGTCGCCCTCACCGGGTACTTCGACGTGAGCATCCACGGTTGGCGGGCCTGGGCACGCGACAGTGTCCGCGAAGTCGACTGGGCCGACCCTGATCAGCCGACGTTCCGCCCGGCCGTAGCCGGCTGAGCAGCGGTCAGGCGCGACCGTCGTCGTAGACCTCGGCCGGCTCGCTGCGCCGCTCCTCGTGGCCCTTGCCGTCGCCCTCGACGTGGATCCGGGACGCCTTGAGGCCGCTCCACTTCCAGACGATCTTGATCCAATGGGCGTCGTCGCAGCGGTTGTGGTAGTAGACCGTGGTCGACCACCAACCCGGGTCGTACGAGTACGCGAAGCACCCGTCCACGTTACGGGTCATCTCGCGGCGGCTGGCGGCCGCCTGCGCGGCCACGCTGGTGCCGAATAGGACGGCCAGAACGACGGTCGCGGCGACGGCGGTACGGCTCAGGTGACGCATTGTCCCTCCCAGGGTCTGCTGCCAGACGGGCGGCAGGTGCCCTGCCCAACCCGGCGGACTGCGCCCCGGTTCGCCAAGATCACCCGGACAGCCCAGATCTACCACCGGCGACCGCTGTCGGACCCCGTCGGCCGTCCCGGGACCTGACCGATGCGGGGCACGGCAGCGGCCGACGGTGCCGGTGAGACGGGGAGTCAGTCGCTGTCCAGGAAGCGGAGTACGTCGGCGTCCCCCTTGTCGGCCAGCGCCGCCACGATCTCGGGGTGGTCGGCGTCGAAGGCCTCGACCGCGCTGCGCGCGGCCTCGATGGCCTGCTCGTTCGCGGGCTGGAGGTGGCGGTAGTAGTGGCCGGGATCGCCGCCGGGATCGGCGTGGGCCGCGGCGCGCTGGGCGTCGTCCGCGTCGCACAGCCCGGCCACCCGGCCGGTCAGCTGTTCACGCTCGGCCACCAGGGCTCGGCCCCAGGAGGTGTACAGCACGGCGGTGAGCTCGGCCGTCCTCCGGTCCTCCTCGGCCCGGGCGCTGCGCCAGGCGGCGAGCCGCCGGCCGTCGGTGGAGACCGCGAACTGCGCGAGGGCGGTGTCCCCGAGGACGGTGAGCTGGCGGCCTCCTCGGTGGGTCAGCCACACCGTGGAGTTGTCGCGGATCAGGTGGGTGTGGCCGGCTGGGCGGCGGCTCTCGGGCACCCCGTGAGCAGTGGCCTCCGCGAGATGGCTGTTGGCCACCTCGGCGCCGTCGGAGTCCGTGGTGACGCTGTACCGGGCTCTGGGCCCACCGGTGCCGTGGGCGTGCCAACTCCTCCGCTGGGCAGCGGAGGCGTGCCGCCTGGACGGCGCTTGCCTCATCCTAGGGGGAGCGTCCGACAGTCGGCCCCGGAGCGCGGTGACGTTCAAGCTCGCTATGCCGTAGGCCGATGACCAGACCATGACCGACATCCCGCTTCTTCCAGGCCCTGCCTTCGAGGGGCGCCCGATCGTGACCGCCTCCCAGGAATTCGTCCACTCCTGGGGGGACGACTTGGCGGAGGTCAACGAAGCCCTTGCTGAGGTCTTCGGGAACGACGGACACTGGTGTCGCGTCGGCCCGGACGTCTACACGGTCGGCATCGGCGACCCCGAATACCGGTTGAGGGGCTCGACCGTAGGCTGGCACGTCGACCTCTTCCAGTCCTCCTGGGCACCGGAGTTCGGCGAACTCCGCGAGGTGCCCGCCAAGTACCGCCAGGCCGTGGCTGCCTACATCGACGCCAGGGACCGGCTGACCATGCCGCCGCCGAAGGTCGAGGAACTCCGGCAGCGCGGCGAGCCGGAGGACACTGCGGCGGTGCACGCCCTGGTTGGCCATCACCTGGTGCTGCTGGAGGACCAACTCCGGGCGTTGGACGCCTTGCAGGTCTCGCTGTCGGAGGAGGCGCGGTGCCAGCCCTGGGCCAGCCGGTTCCTGAGCAAGGAGTGCCAGGAGATCAAGGAACGTCAGGATTGCGTGTCCGCTTCCCTGGTGGAGTACCACCTCGGCGAAGCAGGTACTCGGGTGAACATTTGGTTCTGGGAACAGGGCTTCGACCTGCCGGGCGGGTTCATCCCCTTGCTTCCCGACAGCGCCCCGGCTCCGGAGACCGCCGCGGTGTGACGGGCCGCGCTGCCGGGCCCGATCAGCGCCGTACGGGCTCCCCGCTCTCCCATCGCCGTCCTCCGGCTGGATCGCCTCCGGCCCGGACGGGCGCGCGGAGCTGACCACCGACGGCACGGCCGTCCTGGCCGGCGTGCGGCCCGTCCCTGCCGTCGACCTCACTGTGTGAACGGGGCAGCGTGAGCGGAGCCGGTACCCGGCGGCCACCGGCTGCTTCCACTCCCTCAGGTCATACCGGCCGGTGCCCCGCCCGGCCGCCCGGTTGCAGGGGCTTCCACCGCGCCCTTGTAGGTCGCTGCTCCCCGGACACCCCACGGGCGTTTTCAAGATTCTTTGCACCGGGGAGCCGGGGCCGTCCCCCGGGAGCAGCCGCCGCGCCACCCTCCGGCAGGAGGAATCAGATGTCCGTGGGGGCGCCGGGACGCCCGAGGCGGTCCGCTGGCGGCTGCGGCAGCGGCCAGTACGCCGTGGCGCGCTTGCCGGCGAGCGCATCGAGCAGGACGTCCTCGGAGACCTGTAGGACCGGGGCGCACCGCATGAGTTGGGAGGGGGAGGGGGCCGCGTCGCCGTTGAGCCAGGAGGCGACGAGGGGTTCGGGCAGGAGAGCGGCCTGGGCGAGCTGTTGCGGGGTGAGGCTGAGCCGGTCGATGCGGTGACGCAGGGTTCCGGCGGCGGTGTAGTCCCGGCTGAGCGTGCTCAGCCGCTGTTCCAGGAGCTCGGGGAGATCGGGGTCGAGCGGGGGCGGAGGCGGGCTCTCGGGGTCGCCCAGCAGGGCGGCCGGGTGGCGGCGGTAGTTGGCCAGGATGTAGTTCGCGCAGTCCAGGAGCAGGTCGGTGGCCCAGGTCCGGGCGTCTTGGTCGGTGCGGTCGGAGTTCAGGCGCCAGGTCTTGGTCTGCCCGCGCAGTTGGAAGTTGTGGTCGACGAGGAGCCAGCCGGCGGTGCGGGCCGTCGCCCGGGAGTTGATGGGCCAGATGCGCCCGGGCACCACGGAGGGTGTGGAGAAGAAGGCGGTGAGCAGCCGCTCCAGCGATGCGGCCATCGCGATGGCGCACGGTTCGTCGAAGAACCGGTGCTGGGCGAGGCCGACGAAGGTCTCGAACTCCTGCCGCAGACCGTCCGGCAGCCCGGCGTCGAGGTCTGCTTCCGCTGCGGCGGAGATGTCGGTGCTGGTGAAGAAGGCCGTTGGGTCTGCCGCGGCGAGCCGCTCCAGGATCTCCGGGCTCAGGGGGCGGGGCGGGCGGGGGCGGACGTTGTTGAAGGGGACGAACCACGCGCGCGGGCGCAGGTCGCCGGTTCCGAGCTGCTGGCTGGCCGGGTGGTCCGGATCGGCCGCGACGTGCTGGAGGTCTTCGTCGAAGTGCATCAGCACGTCCCAGTCCTGGAGGTAGGTCTCCAGGTACAGGTCGAACGCGCGGTGCCGGATGCTGATCTGGTCCGCGGTGGGCAGGCCGTAGTCGGCGGCGTAGTCCTCGTCGTCGAGGTAGTCGAACAGTTCCCTCGCCTGACCGACGATCAGGTGGAACGCTAGCTCCTCCGCCGTGCACGTCGCGGATGGCGCCCGTCCGGCCCGCAGATCGTCCCGCAGGTTCTCGACCGCCTGGACCATGGCCATGCGCCACGCTGCGCCGTGGCCGTCGCACACCGCCGGCAGGCAGGCCAGGAACGACTCGTTGGTCAGCCAGTCGTCCTCGTCCTCGGAGCGCTCGTAGACGCGGTCGCCGTGCTCGAACAGGTCCTCCCAGCCCATCTCGGCGAGCTGGTCGGCCGCGGCCGCCAGGAGCCGGGCGCCGAGCGGGGTGAGCACGCAGTCCGCCTCCGGGTCGAAGTACCGCCTCCGCTCGTCCTCCTTCTCCGACTCCTCCGGGCGCAGCTTGGCCTCGCCCAGCCGCAGCAGTTCGGCCGCGCGCTTCACGGTCAGCGGCGCGGGGGCCAGAAGCAGGCCGCCGTCCAGGTGGTCCTGCGCCCAGGCCGGGTGCCCGCGGTCGGCACCGCGCGGGTGGGCGATGCCGTACGGGGAGAACCAGTAGATCGGTGCGTCCCAGCCGCCCTCGGGCTCGGGAACTTCTTCCTCCTCCGCGTCCTCGCCGTCGGCAGGGCACCGGGCCTCGGGGATGCTGTACTTGGCGTCGTCGACGACCAGCTGCCACGCCTCCTCCCAGTACGGCTGCCGGTAGGAGCGCTCTTCGGCTGCCTGCGGCACGGCGACCCCCAGCGCGCCGAGTTCGTCGTCGCTGGCCGCGAAGAGGGCCGGGGCGGCTTCCAGCATGACCTCCAGCGCCCAGCTCTCGGCCCCGCAGCGCGGTACCGGCGCAAGGCCTCCGGCGATGTCGTCGGCCAGGTCCCACAGCGCCCGTGCTGCACCCGCTCGGAAGGCGCGCCCTTGGGTGTCGCATGCCGGGGGCAGCAGAGCGAGGACGGTGCCGTCCGCGCCGGGTGCGTGGCGGTCGAACGGGGTGTCTCCGTGCGCGGCTGCGTCGCGGTAGGTGAGGACGGCCAGGGCGCGCCCGGCGGCCATCAGCAGGCCGGCCTCGAACGGCGGCAGGATCTTCTCCAGGCTCTCGCCGGGGAGGTCGTAGAACTCGGCCTCGTCGGTGAGTGCGCTGTAGGGGTCGTGCTGGGCTGACATCAAGGCCTCGCTCGCGACAGGGTGGCAAGGTGACCAGTATCCCGGCCTGGGGGATGCCCCCACACCGCGCACGGAAGCGCAGCCAGCTGTGGGGCGGCGTGAGGGAGCCCGTAGAAGAGCCGGCCGGCGACGGCCTGTCAGTACCCGCCCCGTACAACGATCTTTGATCAGGAGTGCTCGGCTGCCAGGTCAGCGACCCACCCGGCGACGGTCGCCGCGTCGACGGTTGTCTCCCAGCGGACTTCTCGGCCGGGGTGGGCGGCGCAGTGCAACCGGGCAAGGAGGCCGTCCTCCGGCAGTTGCTCGATCACAGCCGAGGGCTCGGCAGAGCACCGGGTGTGCCGCGCGGTGGTCCGCAGCCGCGCGGCGGCCAGCGCGGCCAGGTGCCGGGGAGGAAGGGTGGCGGAGCTGCGGCAGCCGTTGCATTCCAGCAGGTGCCGCACCGCGGGGCCGTGGTTCCAGAAGGTCCGCCAGATGCCCTTCTGTGAGCGTTCGTCCTGGTTGCAGCTCGCGCACGCTGGCCCGCGCACATAGTCGTGGGCCGGTTCGTGGCAGTGGTCCCAGACGGCGGCCTGCCGCAGGCCGCACACCACGCAGAGGTAGTTGTCGGCGCGCGTCGCCCGCCGCCGCTCGCTGGTGTAGCGCACGCCCCGCATCGAACCGCCGTACAAGCGGTGCTCGCCCTCCGCGCAGGCCGGGCACTGGGTGATCCAGCCGTCCGCGCCGGACGACCGCCAGTCGCGGTTCTGCCGGGCCCGGGCCGCCGCGGTCGGCCAGGACAGGTCTTCCACCGCGCCGCACCCAGCGCACCGCTGCGCACGGGCGAGCAGCGCCAGGTGCTCGGTGCGCCACCGGTCAAGGACGTCCGCCCACCCCTCAGGGATGCTCCACCGGCCGGCCCGGCGGCGCACCACGTCCATCACGACCACTCCGGCCACCACAAGCGGGTCACGGCTGTCGGGCTCCCGGACACCTCCGAGCAGTCGGCTGAGCTCCTTGACTGCCAGGCGGTGCACCGCGGGGTCGAGTCCGGTGTCGAGGAGGTCGGCTGCGGACGGGCGGCGGGGGGCACGTGCGGCGCGGTCGACGAGTTCACCCTGGACGGCCAGGCGCCAGTTGTCGTCGAAGCGGGAGTTCCGGTTGAGGTCCGTCCAGGGCAGTCCCAACGGGACGAGCCGGCCAGGTTCCGCCGCCACTGCTGCGAGCTGCCGCAGGGCCTCATCGAGGAGGGCCTGGTCGACGTGCCACACCCCGCTGCGCTTCACGCCGGGCAGCGCCGTGGCGCCCAGGTACAGGTGGCCGGTGTCACGGACGAAGGCGGAGTGGAGCCCCGCGGCGGCGAAGTGCAGCGGGGGCGCGGTGAGGACGGACGCAGCAGTCGCCTGGGCGGCGGCGAGGGGTATCAGCACGGTGGCAGGGTGCCAGCACCTTCTGACACACCCTGCGGGGTGGCCGGAGCCAACGGGAAGATCTCCCGCGCGGCGGCCGCCGGTGCGGACCGCTCCTCCAGTCACCACACCCTGCCGAGGTGGACGTCGCGGCGCACCACCCTGGTCCCCGTGGCGCACGGGGGCCACGTCCCGCAGGGTCACCGTCGGCCCCAGGTCGCGCAGGCCGGCTCGTGCCAGGTGGTGCGCACCACCAGGCCGCCGGGGGAGATGTGCTCGTTCGACCAGGCCCGGCAGCACGGGTTGCCGAGCGGCCGGACCTCCCGGCCTGGAGCAGTGGCGGGAGGTCCGGATGGGCCGCGACGGCGGTGCCGGGTGGGAGTCGTCATTTCAGGGGCTGTGCCACCGGACACTGGCCCCGAACCTGGCACCACCTGTACGGAGTAACTGGCCCGAGTGTGAGATACCGCGACAAATGTGTCAGATACCGCGACACACCATCGGAGTTGTGTAGCGCGGGGAGTGGCGGTTGTCAGGTCCTGAGAGCACCTACAGTGGTGCCCGTATCGGGCTCACGGTAGGGGGAACGGACATGGCATCGGACAACCTCGCGTTCTTCTCGATAGTGCAGAGCGAAGCAAAGCTGGAGAGCGGCCACGGCCGCCTCTACGGCGACGGCCTGTACCGGATCGTGCGCGTCGAGGAGGAACGGCCGTGACCACCGGCACCACCTACACCACCGACACCGACCCCGCCGCCCCTGGACGGCTGGAGCTGGCCCCGTACAGCAGCCGGCCCGCGCCCGCCGACCGGGACCTGGGCCGCCCGATCCTGGACTCCCCGTTGGTGCGCGGCGCGATGTGGCTGCGCTGGAGCGGCCACGACGGCATCCGCACCCTCCACCAGGGCGCCGACCTGGCCCGCGGCTGGACCGAGCGCGACGTCGACGGCATGGACGGATGGGTTGCCCTGGTCGAGGGCCGGATCGTCCTCGGCACCCGCCCCGGCGGTGGCCTGCCGGAGCCCGTCGTCCACGCCGAGGCGTGGGAGGCAGGCGCCACGCTGCACGCTGCCCTCGCCCAGCACCCCCACCACCCCGACCGTGCCACGGACGAGGACGACGATCAGGAGGACGGGTTGTTCGGCGACGCCCGTAGCCGGGTCCGCCGCCGAGCGGCCGGGATGCCCCTGGAGAACCTCCAGCAGGCCCTGCACCGGGCCCGGGAGGACGAGCGCGCCGCCGACCGGTACGCCGACGTCGGAGACGAGGCCGCCTACGCCGCCGCGGCCACCGTCTGCGCCGAGTGGCAGCGCGTGCGCGACCACACCGCCGAGACCGGGGCCGAGCGCTACGACCCCGACCACGACACCGCTCTCCAGCACGCGCTGCGCCGTGAGCGCCACCGCCAGGACGTCGCCGCCTGCGCCCGCGAGGCAGCCCACCAGTCCCGCCAGACCACCGACACCGCCCACCGCCGCCTCGCGGGCACCGCGGCCCAGCCTCTCTACACCGCCCTCGACCGCGCTGGCCTCCACGCGCTCACCGACGACGACCACCAGGCCGTCCGCGACCTCACCCGCCACCTCGACCCCGCCACGCTGCGCCAGGTCGCGAGCTGGCTGGAACGCACCCGCACCGCCGCCTTCGCACTGCGGGGCACCGAGGCGGGCCCGCCCGTGCGGCCCGTCGTACGGCGCAGCCGGTTCTGACAAGTCGCGAGGCGCCAGCCACCATCACGGGGCCGGCGCCTCGCACTGTGCGTGCCGTCAGTACCCGCTCCCGTAGAGGTGCTTGTCCCACTCGCCGGGCCAGACCCACTCGTACATCACCCGCCGCGCCCAGTAGCACCGGTTGATGCCGCGGTGGTGCTCCTCGTAGGACTTGGGCGGGTTCTCCGACAGCGCGTTCCAGCGCTCCATCCAGTGCCTGTCGGCCTGGCGGTAGGCGAAGGTTCCGCGGGCTTTGCGCATGTCGGCGAACGTCGTGGACGCCTCGACCTCCCGCTGGAGTTCCAGGTACAGGCGGCGCCGCTGCGGGTGGGTGGTCTGGTCGGCGAGGTCGCCGAGCGCGGCGACGATCGTTGCCCGTCCTTCGGCGAGGATCTCCTCGGGGGGCGGGGGCAGTGGCAGGGGGGAGGGCCGCTCGCGGACGGCGGCGGCGACGGCGGCCTGGTGGCTCTCGCCGGTCTCGGCCGCGCGAGCCCGGGCGGCGTTCTTCCGGGCGTGGTTCTTGACCATCGGGTGTCCTTGCTGGTGGCCGGCCCGCGATCCGGGCCACTGGACGGCACCGGGACAGTCTGCTGCGAGGCGGGCGTTGATGCGGGGCACCGTCAGGACGTTGGTGCTGCCGGTCGCGGCCGTCAGCGGTCCGGGACCGACACACCGAGCGGCCCGCCAGCAGGATATCGGGACGGCTGGCACCGTCGGGCCGACTCGCCTTTCGGCGCGCTGTCAGCGCCTGGCCGAGCGGCCGCGCGGTTCTGACCTCGGACGCCACAGCGCCGCAGGCTGGATCGCGGCGTGGCCGAACCGGTTGGCCGCCTTGTCGAGCACCGGCTCCAGGGCGCGGCTGCTCTCCGTCTGCGGGTCGAGGGTGAGCTGGGTCCAGCCCGCCGCCGCCGGGGCGAGTTCGGCGACCCGGGCGGTCACGGCCCGCACCCGTGCCCGTTCCAGTCCGAGCGCGGTGAACAGCCCGTACAGGGCGGCCTGTACGTCCGGGGTGTGCTGGGTGGGCTCGCGCAGGGTCCGGCGGCGGACGGTGTGGGAGCGGTCGGCGTAGGTGACCTGGAGCTCGACCTGGCGGCAGGTCTGGCGGGAAGCGCGCAGGCGGGCACCGAGCTCGCCCGCCAGGTCGAGCAGGGCCCGGCGGATCAGGTCCGGTTCCAGGACGTCGCGCTCGAACCGGCGGGTCGCGGCGATCGCGGCGGGCGGTCCGCCGGCGGCGATCGTGCGGTGGTCGACGCCGTGGGCCCGTTCGTGCAGCAGGCGCCCGGTGCTGGCTCCGGCCACCCGCTGGACGGTGGCCACCGGCAGGTCGGCGAGCTGCCCGACGGTCTCCACGCCGTAGCGCACCAGCGCGCGCTCCAGCACCGGGCCCACTCCCGGCAGCGCCCGCACCGGCTGGGCGTGCAGGAAGACCAGAGCCTCGCCGGGGTCGTCAACAATTCGGACCCCGCCGAGCTCGGTGGTGTCGGCGAGCAGCTGGGCGAGCATCCGCGTACGAGCTCCGCCGACGGCGGCCAGCAGGCCGAGGGTCGCGGCGAGCCGGGTCTGCACCAGGTCCGCGAGCCCCGCCGGGCTACGCCCGAAGTAGCGCAGCGCGCCGGTGATGTCGAGGACGGCGGCGTTGGGCGGCAGGGCCTGCACGACCGGCGTGATCTGGGCGAGGACGTCGAACAGCTCGGTGTACACCTCGAAGGTCGGCTGGGCGAGGCGCAGGTGGAGGATCTGCCGCTCGTTCATCCGGCCCCCGGCCGGGCGGTACGCGTCGCCTGCGGTTGAGCTGGGTACGGGCATGGCTCAGCCCGCCGATCCGGCCGAGGCGTGCCACATCCGCCCGGCGCCGCCCGGACCGCTGCGCCCGGGCCGGCGGGCGTCGCCGTGCCTGCCCTCCTCTTCGTCGGTTGCGGCGGGGTCGGCGAGCAGGGTGCGGACGGCGGGGGTGCCGCCGTCGCGGTGGGCCTCGGCGACGTCGCGCAGGTTCCAGGCGTGGGTGCCGACGATGCTCACCGAGCGGCCTCTGCGCTGGACGGTGCCGCGGACGAGGAGCAGCCAGCTGTGGAACACCGTGTGGGCGCACCGCTCGTGGGTGTCGTCGAAGAAGGCGAGGTCGACGATGCCGGTGCCGTCGTCGAGGGTCGCGAAAATCGTGCGGCGGCCGGAGCGGGTGGGGGGTGTTTGGTTGGCGACCTTGGCGCCGGCCACGAGGACGGTCTGGCCGGTGCGGAACTGGTCGAGGCCGGTGGAGGGGGTGGCGCCGAGCTCGGCCAGCAGGGGGTGGAGGTCGCTCATCAGGTGGCGGCTGGTGTCCATGCCGAGGACGTCCAGCTCGGCCTGGAGCTGCTGGGCCGGGTCCATCTCGCCGAGGCCGGTGGCCGGTGCCTGCCCGGGGTCGGCGGCGGCGAGGGCGAGCTGGGTGGGCATCGCACTGGCGCGGTGGGTGCGGTGGAGCTCGTCGACCAGGAGCAGGAGCTCGCGGCGGGTGGCGCCGGGGGCGAGCGCGTCGAGGGCGCCGGTCCGGGCGAGGTTCTGGGCGATCGGCTGGGAGGGGCGGGCGCGGTCCCAGAAGTCGGCCAGGTCGGTGAAGGGGCGGCCGTCGGCGATCCGGCGGGCCTGCTCGGCGGTGATGCCGTGGATGTCGGCGAGGGAGATCCGGATGCCGGTGCGCCCGTCCGGCAGGAGCTCGGTGCGGTAGACGGTGTCGGAGCGCTGCACGTCGAGCGGCAGCACGGCGACGCCGCGGCGGCGGGCGTCGGCCAGCACCAGGCGCTTGGGGTACATGCCGGGGTCCGCTTCAAGAACGCCGCAGGCGTACTCAGCCGGATGGTGGGCCTTCAAGTAGGCCGATTGCAGCGTGGCCAGCGCAAACGCGCAGGCGTGCGATTTCGCGAAGCCGTAGGCGCCCATGGCGCGGAGGATGTCGAGGACGCGCTCGATCACGTCGCGGTCGTAGCCGGCCTCGGCGGCGCGGGCGCGGAACCAGGCCTCCAGCGCGGGCAGCCGCTCCGGGTTGCCGAGGGCGCGCCGGGCCTCCTCGCCCATCGACAGGTCGGTACGCGTCATGACGGCGACGATGCCGGCCACCTGCTCGTTGAAGATCACCACGCCGTAGGTGTCCTTGAGCACGGGGACCAGGTCCGGGTGCGGGTACTGCGGGGGCCGCTTGCCGTGCCGGGCGAGGATGAACGGTTTGATCATGTCGGCCTGCACCGGGCCGGGCCGGAACAGGCTGATCTGGCAGATCAGGTCGTGGAAGGTGGCCGGTTGGAGCCTGCCTGCCAGATCCCGCTGCCCTCCGCTTTCGAGCTGGAAGACCGACAGGCCGTCGCCGTTGCGGAGCATGGCGTACGAGTCCGGGTCGTCCAGCGGCACCTGCTCGCGGTCGTCCAGGTCCAGCTTCCTGCCGGTGGTGCGCTCGATCTCCCCGATCGCGTACGCCATGGCACTTTGTGCTCTTACGCCCAAGATGTCCAATTTTAGAAGCCCAAGATCCTCCACATCGTGCTTGTCGAACACCGACATCGGCAGCTGCTCCCCGGCGGTCGGCATCACCGGCGTGCGGGCCAGCAGGCTGGAGTCGGACAGCAGCACTCCGCACGGGTGCATGGCGATCCCGCGCGGGAGCCCGTCGAGCTGCTCAGCCAGGTCGAAGAGCTGCCCGTACCGCTCAGCGTCGGCCGCCACCGAGCGCAGCTCCGGAAGCTCGGCCAGCGCGGAGCGGATGTTCCGCGCCGCGACGTGCGGGAACGACTTGGCCAGCTGGTCCGCCTCCGCCGGTTCGACCCCGAGAGCGAGCGCAGTGTCCCTCAGAGCCCACCGGGCACGGTAGGTCTCCGGCATGCTGACCGTCGCCACCCGCTCCGGCCCGAACCTGGACAGCACGGCCCGGTAGCACTCGATCCGGCGCGCGGACTCCACGTCGATGTCGATGTCCGGCAGGCTCTTGCGCCGCAGGTTCAGGAAGCGCTCCATGATCAGACCGTGCTCCAGCGGGTTTGCCACCGCGATCCCCAGCAGGTGCACCACCAGCGACCCGGCGCCGGAGCCGCGCGCCGCCACCCGGATCCCCAGCCCCTTGATGTCCTCGACCACCTGCGCCACGGTCAACACGTAGCTCGACCAGCCCAGGGTGGAGAACACCCGCAGCTCGTCCTCCAGCCGCTCGACCGCCGCCCGGTCGCGGTCGTAGCCGAGCCGAACCATCGCGGCGCCGGCCCGCTCCCGCAACACCCGCCCGGCCGTCCCCGGCCCGATCCCGATCCGGTCCTCCTCCGGGAAGTGGACCCGCCCGATCCCCAGGTCACTGCCCGGGTCGACCCGCAGCTCCGCCGCCGTCCGCTCCGTCGACGCCAGCAGGTGCGCCGCACCCCCGCGCTCCTGGCCGGCCGCCCGCGCCACCTCCTCGGCCAGCACGGCCATCTCCGCCCCCGGCTTGAGCCACCGCTCGCCGTTGCAGGTCCGCCCCGGCCGGATCGGCATCAGCAGCCGCGCGGCGTCCAGCACGTCCGCCACCCGAGACTGCCCCGCGTCCGCGTACCGCACCGCGTTGGTCAGCACCGCCGGCACATCCAGATCAGCCGCCAGCCCCAACGTGCGCGCCGCCAGCCGCAACGACCCCGGCCCCGTCCCCGCCCGCCGGTGGTGCACCGCCTCCAGCCGAAGCCCCGGCCCGAAGATCTCCCGCCACGGCCCCAACAGCCCTGCCGCAACATCCGCCCGCCCGGCCGCCAGCGCCCGCACCGGCTCCGACCCGGGCCCCAGCAGCACCGTCAGCCCACCCCCGTGCTCGCGCAACGCCTCCCACGGCACCACCGGCTGGCCACCTCCGACCTCCGCCCGCTGCGCCCAGCCCGCGGTGATGAGGGCGCACAGGTTGGCCCAGCCGGTGCGGTCCTGGGCGAGCAGGGTCGCCCGCGGGGCACTTTCGGCGACGAAAGATCCGCCGCGCGCCGGGGTCCTGGTCCGGCCGGCCGGGGCGGTGGGCGGGTCGAGGAGCGGGACGGCCAGGTCGGCACCGAAGACGGGACGGACGCCGGCCGCCGCGCAGGCCTTGGCGTGCCGGACAGCGCCGGAGACCGTGTCCCGGTCGGTGAGCGCGAGGGCGGCCATGCCGCGCTCGGCGGCCCGCTCAGCCAGCACCGACGGCATCGCCGCGCCGTACCGGGTCGAGTACCCCGAGGCGACGTGCAGGTGGGTGTAGCCCATGGGTCGCCTCCTTGCGCCACGACCCCCAGCTGTCTCCGGTTCCCCTCCCGTACGAGCAGCCTAGACCCTGTTCGAATCTTTGTGCGAATAGGTAGCGCCGAGCGAGCCCCCACGGAACTCGGATACAGCACCCGCCCTCGCGCCGCGCCGGTGCACCTACCGGCCGCAACCGCCGGGGCAGCCCCGCCCAGCGCCCACCGCCCTCTCGGATGCGGAAGAAAATCAATAGGCCACCCCCTCCCACCTGCGACGTTCCTCCGCTCAGGTCGCGATGGCGACTCCCGGTCGGGCGGGTTGGGTACATGTCCCTCGTGACACGGATCCGGTGGGCAGAGGTAGTCCAGAAGGCCGCGCAGGTCGCACTCGGCTACGGAGGCGACGTCACGCTGCGCCAGGTCTATTACAGGCTGACGATGGCCGGGGTCATCCCGCACACCGCCTCCTCCTACAAGCACCTGTCGGCGCGCGTGGCCGCCGCCCGCCGCGAGGAGCGGTTCCCAGACCTGGTCGACACGGTCCGCCGGGTCCACGTGCCGCCGGCCTGGCAGGACGCGACCGAGATGATCATTCAGGTGCCCAGCTGGTTCCGGCTGGACCGCACCCGCGGCCAGCAAACGGCGCTCTATGTCGCGGTGGAGAAGGACACCCTTCGGGCCCAGTTCACACGCTGGCTCGACGAGTTCGGAATCCCGGTGATCGTGGTGCGCGGGTACGGCTCCCAGTCCTACGTCCAGGTCGTCGCCGAGCGCACCGCTCGCGATCCACGGCCGGCCCACCTGCTCTACGTCGGCGACTTCGACTGCTCCGGCGAGGACATCGAGCGCGACTTCCTCGCCCGCACCGCCTGCTGGGCCTCAGTTGAGCGCGTGCTGCTCACGGACGAGCAGCGTCTCGCCTACGGGCTCCTTCCCACAGCGGGGAAGAAGGACGACCCGCGCTGGCCCGCCTTCGCCGCGAAGTATGACTTCGACCCGGCTCGCCCAGTCCAGTGGGAGGTCGAGGCCCTCGACCGTAACGACCTGCACGCCCTGCTGATGGCTGCCATCGAGCCGTACGTGGACCACGACGTCCTGGCCACGGTGCTCGCCGACGAGCACCGCCAGCGCCAGCGCTTGGAGCGCTTCGTCGATCGTTGGCTCAAGTCTCCCGCCGGACCATAGTGGTGCAGCGTCCCCTGCCCTGTCGCCGCCCGAGGCGGCCGGGTCAGCGACATGTACTGTCAGCCGATTCCGGGCATGACCTCATGGAGAATGTCGCGCGTTGACTCCTGTGCTCTAGACCTCTTCCCAAGCCCCTCCCGCTCCAGCTCGCTCCAGCCGATCGCCAGATTCAGCTACCATCAGTGACCACCTGGAGTCCCGGGGACCTGCTGAGCGATAGAACAATTCAGTTTCCTTTTAGAAGTGTCCCCTGAGGAATAATCAGGGATTCTGCAACACCCACAGGGAGCTCGCCTATTTCACTGAGCAAGGCCATCCAGCCGGTCCTGGAAGAACACGCTTTCCAGCCGCTGAACGGAAACGGCTATGCCCTGCCGAGGCCCGCAGGGCGCCGAGCCTCTGGTCGACCGTCGACCGCGAACCTCCGCGCTTCCGGCTGCCCAACGGTCGGCCCGCTCGCGAAGCGCGTTGGCCGGGCTTCGCAGCCGCCTGACGGCGACGTAGAGATCGTTTGAGCTGCTCATGCTCGTGCGTCATCACCCCGCCGGTCTGGGTGTCCAGGGGATGCCGTTAGCGCCGGACGAGTACAGCTGCACGTGCATCCGGAGCGGAGCACTGCGGCCCGCCGGCCTAGCCCACCCGCGACCATCGGTTCGCCACCTCCGGCGAGCCTCGCAGGAAGCGACCAGCGCCTAGGTGTATATCAAACCGCATATGTACGCGCATGCATCCTGGCTGCATACATCGACCTAGCTGCGCTGGTGGCTACGGGAAGCAGCACGTCGCCTCACCGGACATATCAATCCGCACATGGCGGCGCATGGTTCTCGCCTTGCCCCCTCGGAACGAGCTGGTGCCCGGTCCCATGTCGGGGCCGGGCACCAGAAGGTCTTGATCAGCTAGCGCACCACTCGCAGAGCAGGCCGCTCCGTTCGCTGCGGTGCCGTTCGCTTCGTCGTCCGCGGTGCTGCCTCAAGCCGAGGAGGCCGCATCTCCGGGGTCGGGATGTTCAGGGACCAGGTGACAAGATCGGGATCCTGCATGACCGCGGTCGCATGCCGGGCGCTCGGGTACCTGGCGAACAGGGGGTGGATACGGACCTGACCGCGGCGGCGGATTTCAGGCGGATCGATGATGCCCCTCTGTGCGAGGCCAGTCAGTGCGCGGCTGATGTTCGGCTGCTGGACTCCGAGCCGCTTCGCCAAGCTCTTCTGGGTGACCTCGACCAGGCCGCCGTACTGCTGCCTGCTGAACAGGATGTCCAAGACGTCACGTTCAGTAGAGGTGAGCTTGGCGTTCGGCAGGTACTCGTACACCAGGGAGTTCATCCAGAACTCCTCCTGGGGAATCTGGGGAATCTCCTCAGCGGGTGAGCTCATCAGGCCGCCTTCTTCCCGGGAATCTTGATGGCCTTGGCTGCCATCGTTTTCTTACCAATCTTCTCGATCACCCTGTTGCAGTGGTCAGAACCCCACCCGAAGGCCCAGGTTGGATTCACTTGGTAGGTCCCGCGTGAAACCTTCCAGACAAAGTTCTTACTATCGAGCTTAACAATAGCTCGTGAAACGGTCGTCTGGTTGCAATGCAATTCCGCGGCAAGCTGCGCTTGCGTTCCCCTCCAGAGGCCGTCCTTGTCGACATCGGCGGTCATGTTGTCGAGGACAGCGCGCTCTCTCTTAGAGAAATCGAAGAGGTGGATGTTCTTCAACAGCATCTTGTCGATGCCGGCCCAGCTGCCTCCATGGGTCTGGGCAGAGGCATGCTTGGCGCGCTTCGTGTCCGCGATCAGCGTGAAGCCGATCCCAGGGTTGGCTTCATGCAGCCGCTGGAGACTGTCACCAAGGATGTTCTCCAGCCCGTTGGTGACCTTCTGAGCTGCTGTCTTGCGGCGCCGGCCAGGCGTGGTGTCCGTCACCGGCCGTCCTCTCTGTGGTCCTTCGGAACGCCTGAGAACATATCAGACCGCATATGAAAGAGCCTGCAAGTAGCCGCTCCCACACGCCGTGTCGAAGCCACCGGAGAGACACCGAGTCCGCCGGAGTCTGCGGTCGAGGCCGACCCGAGCCAGACGCACAGCCTGTGGATGTAGGCGGGTAAAAGATGCATGCATCTGGCCTCGAAATCGGGCTGTTGTATGCGCTCAAGAGTGCATGCAATTTTTGCGTTTCCGCAGGTCAGCAACGTGCTGCCATCTTCTAAAGAAGAGCGACCATCCCCCAGAGGCGGTCCTCGCGCGCGCGAGGAACCATCTCCTGGCCCCGCGGGGACGGCTTCCCTGATGGGCCGTCAGGCCCTTGCGGTTCCGCGGCCGCCGGCGGAGGGCTGTGCCCCAGCGAGGTATTCGTCCTGGTGCTGCCCTGTGTCTGGCCGGTGTGCGGCCCGGCTGTTGCCCTGCCGGGCCGTTGCGCCCCGGGAGGGCCTTGTGCGGCCCGTCGGGCTGCTTGTGATGCCGCGTGGGGTGTGCGGGCCCGTCCGGGCCCGGGGGAGGGCACTGGAGGGCCCGTCAGGGCCCGTGCCGTGCCGGGGCGGTGTCGTGGTGCTCGCAGGGCCCCGCCGGGGCCCCGGGAACGGGCTCCGGGTTTCGGTCGGGAATGGACTGCCACTTCCCCGTCAGGGGAAGGACGAAGAGCCCGTCCAAGAATGCACGGCACAAAGTTCACCGGCCTCTCGTCCGGGCCGACGGCCCGGACCGGGAGAGCAGCCCAACCAAGAAACCACGGCACAAAGTTCACCACGCCCCCGAATACGCCGGAGGCGTATTCCCCCAACCCCCACCCACCCCACCGGCCGTCAGGCCGGTGCACCCCCATCCACCGTGAGGGCGACAGCCCTCACCCCGCGCCTGACGGCGCGTCAGCGCCGCCTGGGCGTCAGCCCAGGGTTAAGCCCCTTTAGGGG
>NZ_JBHZCN010000101.1:0-32410 GCF_042755465.1 Kitasatospora sp. NPDC059160
TCCTTTTTTCCCACTTGTTTGGTGGTTTTTTTTTTTTTTTTAACCCAGTGGTTTGCACCCGGCCCCGCCGGCCCCCCCGCCCCGGGGGGGGGCCTCTCTATTTCTTGAGGGCGGCGGCCCCTCCGACGTCTCCGCCACTGAGCCCCCTGTCGGGTTCGAACCGACGACCCCCGCTTTACAAGAGCGGTGCTCTGGCCAGCTGAGCTAAGGAGGCACGGTGGCCGTCCGCGATGGATCACGGCGGCACCGGGGGCAGTCTACCGGGCCGGGGTGGTGGGGTGGGGGGATATCCCGGGGTTGGCGGGGTGGGTGGGCGTGATGGAACCGATGCGGAAAAGCGGGCGGCGGGGGGCTGACAAGCGGCGGAAGCGCAGGTAGCGTCGCCGGGAGTCGGTGTGTGCAGTGGTTCAGACCACTGCCCGGCCGACCGAGACGAACGAACCCCCTTTACTCGGATCGTCCGGCACGTTCCTGCCGGTGAAGGAGAGAACGACCATGGCTTCTGTCACGTACGACCAGGCGACCCGTGTCTACCCCGGGGCGACCAAGCCGTCGGTGGACGCGCTGGACCTGGAGATCGCGGACGGCGAATTCCTCGTGCTGGTCGGCCCGTCGGGCTGCGGCAAGTCGACCAGCCTGCGCATGCTGGCCGGTCTGGAGGACGTCAACAGCGGCGCGATCCGGATCGGCGACCGGGACGTCACCCACCTGCCGCCGAAGGACCGGGACATCGCGATGGTGTTCCAGAACTACGCGCTCTACCCGCACATGACCGTCGCCGAGAACATGGGCTTCGCGCTCAAGATCGCCGGCGTGAACAAGGCGGACATCCGCATCAAGGTCGAGGAGGCGGCGAAGATCCTCGACCTGACCGACTACCTGGACCGCAAGCCGAAGGCGCTGTCCGGCGGTCAGCGCCAGCGTGTCGCGATGGGCCGGGCGATCGTCCGCCAGCCGCAGGTCTTCCTGATGGACGAGCCGCTGTCGAACCTGGACGCCAAGCTCCGCGTCTCGACCCGCACCCAGATCGCCGGCCTGCAGCGCCGCCTGGGCATCACCACGGTGTACGTCACCCACGACCAGACCGAGGCGCTCACCATGGGCGACCGGGTCGCGGTGCTCAAGGACGGTCTGCTCCAGCAGGTCGACACCCCGCGCAACATGTACGACAAGCCCGCGAACCTGTTCGTGGCCGGCTTCATCGGCTCGCCCGCCATGAACCTGGTCGAGGTGCCGCTGGTGGACGGCGGCGTGAAGTTCGGCGGCTCGGTGGTCAACATCTCCCGCGAGGACCTGGCCGGCGCCGCGACGGACAAGACGGTGACCGTCGGCATCCGCCCCGAGCACTTCCAGATCGTCCCGGCTGGCGGCATCGAGGGTGTCGCGGTGACGGTGAACGTGGTCGAGGAGCTCGGCTCGGACGGCTTCGTCTACGGCACCACCCAGATCGGCGGCGTGGACAAGGACCTGGTCGTCCGCGTGCCCGGCCGCCAGATCCCGGCCCGCGGCGAGACCGTCCACGTCGTGCCGACCGCCGAGGAGACCCACGTCTTCTCCACCAGCACCGGGGCCCGCCTGGGCCGCTGACGCCCGGCACACCTCCCCTCGCACGGGGCAGCTCCGGAGCCCGTCGGACCGTTCGCGGTCCGACGGGCTCCGTCCGTACACCCCCACGTCAACACGGTGCAGGGACAACCCGGACACCCTGTCACTCGATGGCGTGACGGAGGGCGATCCGGGGCCTACCCACCGCTACTCTCCTGAGGGTGAAGCAGCTTGTGCGCCGTATCGGCCAGACCGTCGCCCTGACCCTGCCGGTCGTCCTGGTGACCACCGGCACCCTCGCCGTGACCCGGGTCCCGTGGGCCCCGCCGACCGCGCTCGACCAGCAGGTCGTGGCGGCCTCCAGCGGCGACGGCGTCGGCATCGGGCGGTCGTCCGCGGCCCCCGCCAGGACGGACGGGCTCGCCCCGCAGGACTCGCTGCGGGTGGCGCTGCTCGACGAGCTGCGCGCCAAGAACCCGTCCGCCGCGCTGGACCTGCTGGAGCGCTCGATGCGCGAGCAGCCGTCGCTGACGCCGTACTGCACCTCGCTGGCCACCGAGTTGGGCAAGGCGGCGGTCCGCAAGTACCAGGGCGACGTACAGCGGGCCCGCTCCTTCGCCCGCCCGGTCTGCGACGGCGCCTTCGCGGCCGGCGTCGTCGGCTGACGGATCCCCGGACGGCCGACCGTTCCCCGGAAGGCCGACGGCATCGTCGGCCGACGGACAGCCGGGCGGCCGGGCGGCCGGCGGATCACCGGACGAGCGGTCCACTTGAGGCGCCAACCCCCTTCCGGCGCCCTATTGTTCAGCCATGACCGCTGACTCCGGCACCACCGCCGACCTCGCGTCCCCGCAGCCCCACCACACCCGGCCGACCACCACTCCCGTCACCCAGGCCGTGATCCTGGCCGGCGGCCAGGGTTCCCGGCTGCGCCCCTACACGGACGACCGCCCCAAGCCGCTGGTCGAGATCCCGGGGACGGGCACGCCGATCCTCGGCCACCAGCTGGCCTGGCTGGCCGCCGAGGGCGTCACCGACGTCGTGGTGTCCTGCGGTCACCTGGCCGACGTGCTGGAGGAGTGGCTCGACACGGCGGACCTGCCGCTGCGGGTGCGCACCGTGGTCGAGGCCGAGCCGCTGGGGCGCGGCGGCGGGCTCAAGTACGCGGCGAAGGCGCTGCCGCGCCCGGACGAGCCCTGGTACGCCACCAACGGCGACATCTGGACCCGGTTCAGCCTGCGCGACATGGCCGCCTTCCACCACGAGCGGGACGCCGTCGCGACGCTCGCGCTGGCCCGGCCGCGGATCCCGTGGGGCGCCGTGGAGACCGACCAGTTCGGCAACGTGCTGGACTTCATCGAGGCCCCGCCCTCGCCCTTCCTGATCAACGCCGGCCTGTACGTGTTCAGCCCGGAGTTCGCCGAGCTGCTGCCGGACGTGGGCGACCACGAGCGCACCACCTTCCCCCAACTCGCCCGCAGCAAGCGGCTCGCCGGGTACCAGCTGCCGCAGGGCGTGTACTGGCGCGCGATCGACACCGCGAAGGACCTCACCGAGGCGGCCAAGGAGCTCGCCGCCTACCGCGACAGCTCCCGCTGACGACGCGGAGACCGGCCGAGAACAGGCGGAGGACGGGCACAGGCCCGGCGAGGGCAAGCCCGCGGAACCGCCGAGCAGCACGACGGCCGGGTGCTCCCCCACGGAGCACCCGGCCGTAGCGCGTCCGGCGGCCTCAGGTGGCGGTCGGCGTCCCCGGACGGGAGGACTGCCCACCGGCCTGCCCGTCGGCCTGTCCACCGGCCTCTCCGCCGGACAGGCCGGCCAGCGGCCCGCTGCCCAGTACCGGTCCGCTGCCCAGCACCCCGCCGAGCAGCCCGGAGCCGTTGCTCGGGCTGGGCTTGGGCGCGTTGCCCGAGCCGCCGGGGGCCGGGGTCCGCTGGGCGGGCGCGGAGCCGGACCCGGCGGACGGCGCGGCGGGCGCCGGGGAGGAGCCGCCGGTCTCGGGCTTGCCGGAGTGCTTGCCGCTGGGCGTGGCCCCGGCCGACTTGGCGGGGGCGGTGGACGGCGTGCCGGCGCTCGGGGTGGGGGTGGCCGGGCGGGGGGCGGCGGGCTGGGGCTGGGTGGACGCGCCCTGGCCGCCGGGGGCGCCGGACGGGCTGCCGGACGGCCACACCGGGGTGCCGTAGTCGCCGGACGGTCGGCCGGGCTCCTGGTGCGGGCGGCCGCCGGTACGGACGGCCGCGCCGAGCATCGAGCCGAGCAGCAGGGTGAGGCCGACCACGACGGTGGTGACGACCGCGCCGCGGCGCAGCACCCGGCGGCGCAGCGCACCGGGGGCACCGGTGCCGATCCGGCGCCAGGCCTCCAGGTTGAGCCGTCCGTCGAGCGAGGCGAACGGCGCCCCGGCGATCAGCAGCGGGCTCCAGGCCGCGAGGAAGATCAGGTCGGGGGTGTCGTAGACCGGGACGGCCCGCCAGCTGACGGTGAACAGCAGCACGGCGGAGAGCAGCATGGCCGCCCCGGCGGCGAGCCGCTGCCACAGGCCGAGGACGGTCAGCACGCCGACCACGATCTCGGTGAACGACACCACCAGGCCGGAGCCGACGGGGTGCGCCATCGCGAAGGCGAGCAGCGGCTCGGCGACCTTCCACGGGTGCAGCGAGGAGAGCCAGCGCATCATGGAGCCGCGCTCGCCGCCGTCGAAGTACACCGGGTCGCAGAGCTTGCTGAACCCGGCGTAGACGGAGAGCGAGCCGAGCACCGCGCGCAGCGGCAGCAGCACCAGGCCGAGGTCGACCCGGCGGCCGGGGTACCAGGGCTGCTTGCCGTCGGCCGCGGAGGCGGCGGAGACCTCCGGCAGTTCGCCGCTGGGGGTCCAGCCGTGCGGCTCGCCGACCGGGCCGACGCCGGCGTCGGTGGCGGTGCCGCTGCCCTCGCGCGGCTGGCGGGGGACGGTCCGGGCGCCCGCGTAGGCGGGCAGCACCTGGGTGTCCGCGCCGTCGGGGCCGCCGCCGGGCGCGCCGTTGGTCCGCACCGCTTCCAGGAGCCGGGTGGCCGCGAGGTCGCCGGGGGCCGCCTGGCCGGTCCAGGTGACGGCGGTGACCCGGCCCTTGCGGCGCTGCGCGCCGCCGGCGGCCCCGGCCGCGGCTCCGGCCAGCGCCGGGACGGCGGAGGCGGGCACGACGACCTGCGGGGTGACCAGCGGACGGCGGATCAGGCCCTGGTTGGCGTAGGGGTCGCCGAACGCGGCGCCGGTGGACAGCAGTCCCGCCGGGGCGTCGATCAGCGGCGCCACCGGGGTGCCGAGCCGGAGTCGGAAGCTCGCCTGGGTGCTGCTGAGGCGCGCGGGGTCCGACGGCACCTTGACGGTGTCGATCCCGGGGCCCGCCTCTATCCCGGTGCTGCCCCCGCCGAACAGGGGGCGCCGAGGTGTTCTGGTGTCCACGTCCACGCCCGTCTAACCGGGTGACGGCCGCTTAGGACACTCTCCCGGGTGGATGTCCGGCGCATACTTGAAGTGATCATGAGAAAAGCGATCGGACCCGGTCGGGCCCGATCGCTTTTCACTCGGATCGCGGAGAATTCAGAAGTTCTCCTGCGGACGGGGGTCCGTCCGTGCTGGTCCGGACCTGCCGGGAATCAGCGCTTGGCGCGCATGCGGGCGGCCTCGTACAGCACGATGCCCGCCGCGACACCGGCGTTCAGCGACTCGGTCAGGCCGCTCATCGGGATCCGGACCCGCATGTCGCAGGTCTCGGAGACCAGGCGGGACAGGCCCTTGCCCTCGCTGCCCGCGACGATCACCACGGGGCCGTTCAGCAGCTCCAGGTCGCCCAGCTCGGCCTCGCCGTCGGCGGCCAGGCCGACGACCATCAGGCCGGCCTTCTGGTAGGCCTCCAGGGTGCGGGTCATGTTGGTGGCGCGGGCCACGGGCAGCCGGGCGGCGGCGCCGGAGGAGGTCTTCCAGGCACCGGCGGTCATGCCGGCCGCACGGCGCTCGGGGATGACCACGCCGTGCGCGCCGAAGGCGGCGGCGGAGCGGACCACGGCGCCGAGGTTGCGCGAGTCGGTGACCCCGTCCAGCGCGATGATCAGCGCGTCCTGGCCGGCGTCGGAGGCCTCGGCGAGCAGGTCCTCGGGGTGGGCGTACTCGTACGGCGGGACCTGCAGCACCAGGCCCTGGTGGTTCATCCCGCCGGTCATCTGGTCCAGCTGCGCGCGCGGGGCCTCCATCAGCGGGATGCCGCGCTCGTTGGCGGCCTGGAAGGCGTCGCGCACCCGGTCGTCGGTGTCGATGAACTGCTGGACGTACAGGGCGTTGGCGGGCACGTCGCCCTTGAGCGCCTCGACCACCGAGTTGCGGCCGAAGACCAGCTCGGCACTGCCCGCGCCGCCGCGGCCGCCCCGGCCGCCGGCACCGGCCCGGCGCATGCCGGCCCGGGCCTTGGCGTCCCGCTCGCGCTTGATCGCGGCGTTGGCGGCCCGCTGCTTGGGGTGGCCCTTGCGCTCCTCACCGGGCGGGGTCGGGCCCTTGCCCTGCAGCGCCTTCCGGCTGTGCCCGCCGGTACCGACAGCGGCCCCCTTCTTCGACCCGGGGTTGCGGCGGTTCCTGCGCTGGCTGTTGCCGGCCATGGCTGTACTTCCTGTCTGTCCGGCATGCCCGGCCGCTCCGCTCGGTGCGGCGGCGGCCGACGGCATGCGCTACGTCATGCGGGAGGGCCGCACCGGTCCGGTACGGCCCACCCATCACCCCGATCGTCAGATGGGGTTACTGGCTGTTGATCGTCCAGCGCGGGCCGGACGGGGTGTCCTCGATCACCAACCCGGCCAGGCCGAGCTGGTCGCGGATGGCGTCCGCGGTGGCGAAGTCCTTGCGCTGACGCGCCGCCTGCCGCTGGTCCAGGACCAGACGGACCAGCGAGTCGACCACACCGTGGAGGTCCTCGCCGCGCTCCGCCCCGGCCCACTGCGGGTCGAGCGGATCGAGGCCCAGTACACCGAGCATCGCACGGACCTCGGCCAGTCGCGCCACCACGCTCTCCTTGTCGTCCGCGTTCAGGGCGCTGTTGCCCTGGCGGACGGCGGTGTGCACGACGGCCAGCGCCTGCGGGACGCCGAAGTCGTCGTCCATCGCCTCGGCGAAGGCCGACGGCACCTCGGGCGCCGCGTCGACCTTGCCGCAGCGCTCGACGGCCCGCTGGATGAAGCCCTCGATCCGGCCGAAGCCGACCTCGGCCTCGCGCAGCGCGTCCTCGCTGTACTCGATCATCGAGCGGTAGTGCGCGGCGCCCAGGTAGTAGCGGAGCACGATCGGCCGCCACGCCCGGACCATCTCGGAGACCAGCACCGAGTTGCCGAGCGACTTGCTCATCTTCTCGCCGGCCATGGTGACCCAGGCGTTGTGCACCCAGAAGGCGGCGAAGTCGTCGCCGTAGGCCTTGGACTGGGCGATCTCGTTCTCGTGGTGCGGGAAGATCAGGTCCAGCCCGCCGCCGTGGATGTCGAAGGCCGGGCCCAGGTACTTGTGCACCATCGCCGAGCACTCCAGGTGCCAGCCCGGACGGCCGCGGCCCCAGGGCGTCTCCCAGCTCGGCTCGCCCGGCTTGGCGGCCTTCCACATTGCGAAGTCGCGCTGGTCGCGCTTGCCGGTCTCGCCCTCGCCCTCGGGCTGGCGCAGGTCGGCGAGCTTCTGGTTGGAGAGCGCGAGGTAGTCGGGGTACGACTTCACGTCGAAGTAGACGTTGCCGTCGACCGCGTAGGCGTGGCCCTTCTCGATGAGCCCCTGCATCATCTCGATCATCTCGGGCACGTGCCCGGTGGCCCGCGGCTCGACGGTCGGCGGCAGGCAGCCGAGCGCGTTGTAACCGTCGTTGAAGGCGCGCTCGTTCTCGTAGGCGATCTGCCACCACGGCGTGCCGAGCTCGCGCTCCTTGGCGATGATCTTGTCGTCGATGTCGGTGACGTTGCGGACGAAGGTCACCTGGTAGCCGCGGTAGGCGAACCACCGCTGCATGATGTCGAAGTTGAGGCCGGACCGGATGTGCCCGATGTGTGGCGCCGACTGGACGGTAGCGCCGCACAGGTAGATCGAGACACAACCCGGTACAAGCGGGACGAAGTCGCGTACCTGTCGGGTGCTGGTGTCGTACAGACGAATGCTCACAGCGTCAAGCGTAGTGGGCGGCGGGGGGTGCCCCGCGACATTAACCGGGAACGGACCGGGCATTCCCCGGGGAACGGCGGGACCGCCCCGGGGAATCGCGGCCCGTCCGGCCGGTCAGATGCTGCCGACCACCTTGCGCGGGCTGAGCCGGACGACCACCCGGACGTCGTCCGGACCGTCGAAGCCGTACTCCTGGTCACCGCGGTACTTGAAGCCCAGCTCGTTGATCAACTCCCGGCCGCCCTCGGTGGTCAGCGTCACCGAACCGCGGACCTCCAGGTACTCGTACGGGCTCTCCGGCGGGTTGATCACGATCGAGGCCCGCGGGTCCTTCACCAGGTTGAGGTGCTTGCGGCGGCCCTGGACCGTGGAGAACAGGATGTCGTCGCCGTCCCGCTTGACCCAGACCACCGAGGACTGGGGGCTGCCGTCCGGCTGGATCGTGGAGACCACGGCGAAGCTCTTGCCGTCGATCAACGCCTTGGCGCGGTCGGAGAGTTGGGAAGTCATCGGGAACCTCTTCTCGTCGGCGACGGTACGACCCGGGGGTGAGCTCCGCACGGGCCCGGACCGAACCCTACCGATCCGGGCCCCCGCGGCATTCGGTGAACACCCGTCAACAGCCGTCTGTTTCCGGCCGGACCGCCGACGCCCGCCGACCGCCCGCCGACCGCCGACCGGCCGGGCCGCCGGCGAACGGCTCAACGCCGTTCGTACACCAGGGCGGTGGCGATCGCGGCCAACCCCTCGGCCCGGCCGGTCAGGCCCAGGCCGTCGGTGGTGGTGCCGGAGACCGAGACCGGCGCTCCGGCCGCCTCGGACAGCGCGGCCTGCGCCTCGGCCCGCCGCTTGCCGATCTTCGGCCGGACCCCGATCACCTGGACCGCGATGTTGCCGATCTCGAAGCCCGCCTCGCGCACCAGCCGGGCCGCCTCGCCGAGCAGCTTCACCCCGGAGGCCCCGGACCACTCCGGGCGGTCGGTGCCGAAGTGGGCGCCCAGGTCGCCGATCCCGGCGGCCGAGAACAGCGCGTCGCAGGAGGCGTGCGCGGCCACGTCGGCGTCCGAGTGCCCGGCCAGTCCGTCCCCGGCGTCCGGCCACTCCAGTCCGGCGACCCACAGCGGGCGGCCGGCCTCGAAGGCGTGCACGTCCGTGCCGATCCCCACCCGGGGGATCAGGGGCTCAGTAGTCATCGGCGGCCCTCCGGCGGGCGAGTACGGCCTCGGCGAGCACGAGGTCCAGCGGACGGGTGACCTTGAACGCCTCTTCGTGGCCGGGCACCACGACGACCGTGCCGCCGTAGCGCTCCACCAGTCCGGCGTCGTCGGTGACGGGCACCGCGTCGGCGCCGCCGGCGGCCTCCTCGGCCAGCGCCTTGGCGTGCACCTCGACCAGGGCGGCCCGGTCGAAGCCCTGCGGGGTCTGCACCGCGCGCAGGGTGGCCCGCTCGGGCGTGTCGAGCACCGGCTCGGGGCGGCCCGGGTTCGGCTCGACCCGCTTCACGGTGTCGGCCAGCGGCACCGCGGGCACCACCGCCGGAGCCCCGGCCCGGACGGCGGCCGCGACGGCGTCCACCACCTCGACCGGGACGAGCGGACGGGCCGCGTCGTGCACCAGCACGATCTCGACGTCCTCGGGGATCGCCGCCAGGCCCAGCCGGACCGACTCCTGGCGGGTCGCGCCGCCGGCCACCACCCGGACGTCCTTGCCGGCCAGCCCGTGGCCGTCCAGCAGGGCGACCACCTCGGCCACCCCGTCGGCGGGCGCGGCGACCACCACCAGGCCGACCGCCCGGCTGCGGGCGAGCGCCCGAACGGCGTGCACCAGGAGCGGCACCCCGCCCAGTTCCCGCAGGGCCTTCGGGGCACCGGGCCCCAGCCGCTCACCGCGTCCGGCGGCGGGCACCACTGCTGCTGCAACTGCTCCTGACGCGTTCAGGTTTCACTCCTTCGGCGAAGTGGGTATGGCCATGGCGTGCCCGGCGGGCGGGGCCCCTTCCGAAGAACGACTGGTCCACTGCCCGCCGCACAACTGCGCAGAAACGGTGCAGAAACGGTCTTGCGGGCCTGGACCGGATCGGGTGGGGGGCGTCGTCCGGACACGCCTCAGCGCCCGGAGTGCCACTGCACCACCCCCGGACGGTTCGTCCTGGGAGCGGCACGCCGGCACCGGGCGCTGTGGGCGGTGGGGCGGAAGCCCGACTGCACTACGAGGCGAGCACCTCGTCGAGCAGCGTCTCCGCCTTGTCCTCGTTGGTGTTCTCCGCCAGCGCGAGCTCGCTGACGAGGATCTGGCGCGCCTTCGCGAGCATCCGCTTCTCGCCGGCCGAGAGGCCGCGCTCGCGCTCGCGACGCCAGAGGTCGCGCACGACCTCGGCGACCTTGATAACGTCGCCCGAAGCGAGCTTCTCCAGGTTCGCCTTGTAGCGACGGGACCAGTTGGTCGGCTCTTCGGTGTACGGTGCGCGGAGCACCTCGAAGACCCGGTCCAGACCCTCCTGGCCGACCACATCGCGCACGCCGACGAACTCCGCGTTCTCGGCGGGCACGCGGAGCGTCAGGTCTCCCTGCTGCACCTTGAGCACCAGGTAGGTCTTGTCCACACCTTTGATCTGGCGAATTTCGATGGCCTCGATCAGCGCGGCCCCGTGATGGGGGTAGACCACCGTGTCGCCAACCTTGAACGTCATGTGACAGGACCCCTTCCGTGGCTTTCCAGAATAACACGCCTTGCGGCCCACCCGAAGGGCGTTTTCGCAGGTCAGGGCCGGTACCGGGGCTTGACAAGGACCCCCGTGACGTGCTGCGACCGATGTTCGAGGGGGGCTTCCCGCAGGTCGGAGGCGGTTCCGAGGTCCGGCGAAACCCTTGCGCAACACCCCCGCAACCATGATTGGATCTTGAGCTTTCGCCCCGTTCCGGGCCGTGACCGGATCGTTATTCGATCTTGGTCGAAGCTTGTCCTACCGATGACCGGTTCATGCCATGGGTACGGCCGGACGGCCCCCGCGGGGCCCCGGGAGTGCGACACGGGGACCACCCCGTGAGGAGCGCATAAGTGAGGTCGATAATCTGAGACCTGACCTGTCGACACGTGACCTAGGAGTAGCCGCCGCATGAGCCGCAGCCTTCGACGCGGCAGCATCGCCGCCATCGCCGCCCTCGCCATCGCCTCGCTGTCCTCCTGCGCAGCCAGCAACACGCCGGACACCCTGCAGATCAAGCCGGACAACGCGGCGGCGACCCTTGGGACGAACCTTCGACTGAACAACATCGTGATCGTCACCGGGGCCGGTACCTCGGGTGACTACACGGGCCCCGCCAACGTGGTCGTGAACATCTCCAACACGGCGACCACCCCGGCCGAGCTGCAGTCGATCACCGTCGGCAACGCTTCCGCCACCTTCGCGGACGCGGCGGGTGCTCCGCAGCCCACCCTCGTCATCCCGGCCGGCAGCTCGGTCGCGATCGGCGGCCAGGGCAACCCCTCCGCCTCGGTGAGCGCGGCCGCCGTCCACATCGGCGGCTTCGCCAACACCACCTTCGCCTTCAAGGACGGCCAGAAGGTCGACGTCCAGGCCGGCGTCAGCCCGGACTCGGACAAGAACCTCTACAAGGGCTTCGGCCCGACCCCGGCGGCCGTGCCCTCCAAGAGCACCTCCCCCGCCGCGACCGCCCCGACCACGCCGGGCACGCCGGCCACGCCGCCGGCCGGCACCACGCCGAGCGCCCCGGCCACCCCGGCCACCGGTGCCGGCACGGCGACCACCCCGGCCGCCCCGGCCACCGGCACCACCGCGCCGGCCGCCCACTGACACGACGCGCTGCCGACCGGGCGCACCCTGACGCAGCGCGCGAAAGCCTCCCGCCGGCCCTTCCGGGGCCTGCGGGAGGCTTTCGCGTGCCCCCGTGGGCCGCGTGGCCGCGTGGCCGCGTGGCCTGACCCTGTGGCCGGGCAGCCAGGCAGTCGGGCAGGAACGCGGGAGGCCCCCGCCGACGACTGCCGGCAGGGGCCTCCCGCGTCCTCGTCCCTCGCGGGCCCGCGGTTTACGGCTCGAACTTGTAGCCCAGGCCGCGGACCGTGACCAGGTAGCGCGGCGCGCCCGGGTCGGGCTCGATCTTCGCCCGCAGGCGCTTCACGTGGACGTCCAGGGTCTTGGTGTCGCCGACGTAGTCCGCGCCCCAGACCCGGTCGATCAGCTGCATGCGGGTGAGCACCCGGCCCGCGTTGCGCAGCAGCATCTCCAGCAGGTCGAACTCCTTGAGCGGCAGGTCGACCTTGGCGCCGTCCACCGTCACCACGTGCCGGTCCACGTCCATCCGGACCGGGCCCGCCTCCAGGGCGCCCGGACCGCCGCCGTTGTCGCCCGCGCCGCCGTCCTCGCCGCGGCGGCGCAGCACCGCGCGGATCCGGGCGACCAGCTCCCGGGTGGAGTACGGCTTGGTGACGTAGTCGTCAGCGCCTATCTCCAGCCCGACGACCTTGTCGATCTCGCTGTCCTTGGCGGTCACCATGATCACCGGCACGCTGGAGCGCACCCGGAGCTGGCGGCAGACCTCGGTGCCCGGCAGGCCCGGGAGCATCAGGTCGAGCAGGACGAGGTCGGCACCGTTGCGTTCGAACTGCTCCAGGGCGTCGGGGCCGGTCGCGGCGACGGCCACCTCGAAGCCCTCCTTGCGGAGCATGTACGAGAGGGCGTCGCTGAACGACTCCTCGTCCTCGACCACCAGTACTCGGGTCACGATCAGGCCTCCGGGGCAAGCTGGGTTGTCTGTGTCAGGGGTTGTTCCCGCTCCCCGGCGGGGAGCGAACGGGCCGCACGCTCGGTGCGGTCCGCGGTGAGGGTCCGGGGTGCCGTGGCGGGCCCGGCGGTGTCGGCACCGGGCTCGGCGCGGCGTGCGCTGCGGGGTTCGTCGTGGTCCGGCGCGGCGTCGACGGCGTCGAGGTGGTCGTCGAAGTCCTCGCCCAGGTCGTCGGCCGGGGCGTCGTCCAGGTCGTCGTCGTAGTCATCGTCGGGGGCGTCGGCGGGGGCCTGGCCGGCGGGCAGGCGGATGGTGAAGGTCGAACCCTGCCCCTCCACGCTCCACACCGAGACGGTGCCGCCGTGCGAGGCGGCGACGTGCTTGACGATGGACAGGCCGAGCCCGGTGCCGCCGGTCTGCCGGGAGCGGGCCGGGTCGACCCGGTAGAAGCGTTCGAAGACCCGCTCGCGGTCCTTCTCGGAGATGCCGATGCCCTGGTCGGTGACCGAGATCTCGATCAGCTCGCCGTCCGCCTCGCCGAGCGCCGCGGCGCTGGAGATCCGGCGGGTGGCGATGGCCACCCGGGTGCGGGGCGGGCTGTAGTTGACGGCGTTCTCCACCAGGTTGCCGAGCGCCGCGGCGAGCTGGCCGCGGTTGCCGTGCAGGTAGAGCCCGGCGATCCCGCCGGCCGCGATCAGGATCTGCTTGGCGGCGGCCTGCTGGCGGCAGCGGTCGATCGCCTCGGCGATCAGCTCGTCCACCGCGACCGGCTCCGGGTCGACCATCAGCCGGTCGTCCTGGACCCGGGAGAGGTCGATGATCTCCTGCACCAGGCTGGCCAGGCGGGTCGCCTCGACCTGCATCCGGCCGGCGAAGCGCTGCACCGCCTCCGGGTCGTCGGACGCGTCGGCGACCGCCTCGGAGAGCAGCGACAGGGCGCCGACCGGGGTCTTGAGCTCGTGGCTGACGTTGGCCACGAAGTCCCGGCGGACGGCCTCCACCCGGCGGCGCTCGGTCTGGTCCTCGACCAGCACCAGCACCAGCCGGGAGCCCAGCGGGGCGACCCGGACGGAGACCGCGAGCGGCTCGGACGCGCGGGCCGCGCCGGGGCGGGGCAGCTCCAGCTCCACCTGCCGGATCTCGCCGTCCCGGCGGGTGGCGCGGGCCAGGGCCAGCATCTGGTCCACGGCGACCGCGCCGCCGCGCACCAGGCCCATCGCGTACGCGGCCGAGCTGGCCTTGACCACCTCGTCGCCCTCGCCCAGCACGATCGCGCAGGAGCGGAGCACCGAGAGCACGGTGTCGACCCCCGGCGGCAGCGGGGGTTCCGGGGTGCCGGTGCCCAGCGTCTGGTACCGGCCGTACTGCTTGCCGCTGGTGTACTTGCCCTTGGCCTGCTCGCGCTCGCTCCAACGGAAGGCGATGGAGGCGGTGAGGCCGACACCGAGCCCGGCTATGGCGCAGGCAGCGGCAGCGGCCACGTTCACGTCCATGTGGCCAGCGTAAGCGCACGGCCTGGCCACTCCCCAAGGGCTGGGTCAAGGCATCGACCAGGCGTTGCCGAGAATTCACCTCCACGTAGCTACCGATTCACCGCACCGGCCGTGCGCCGTCGCCCGAACGGCACAGAGTTGGCCATGCAGCCCGTGTGGGAGAGATCGGTGCGCCGAAGAGCGGCCACGGTCTCGGGTGTGCGCGTACCATTCGCGCCACCAGCAGCGGTCACCCGGACACCGGAACGATGGTCGGACGGGCTGACCGGTCGGCACCGCCACCGACACAGCTACTGAGGAGAGAACATGCGCGACGCGTACCACGAGGAACTCGATGCGATCGGCGACAGCCTGGTCGAGATGGCCCGGCTGGTCGGATCGGCCCTGGGCCGGGCCACCACCGCTCTCCTGGACGCGGACCTGGCGCTGGCGGAGAGCGTGATCGCCGCCGACGAGAAGATCAACGAGCTCCACCACGAGCTCGAGAACCGCGCCATCGACCTGCTCGCCCGGCAGCAGCCGGTCGCCACCGACCTGCGGATCGTGGTCACCTCGCTGCGGATGAGCGCCGACCTGGAGCGCTGCGGGGACCTCGCCCGGCACGTCGCCAAGGTCGCGCGGATGCGCTACCCGGACTCGGCGGTGCCCGCCGACCTGCACTCCACCGTCCTGGAGATGGGCCAGCTCGCCCAGCGCCTGGTCGCCAAGGCGGGCCTGGTCATCGCCACCAAGGACGTCGACAAGGCCCTGGAGATGGAGCAGGACGACGACCGGATCGACGCCCTGCACCGCGAGCTGCTGTCGCACCTGATCGACGAGCGCTGGCACCACGGCATCGAGACCGCCGTCGACATCACCCTGGTCGGCCGCTACTACGAGCGCTTCGCGGACCACGCGGTGTCCGTCGCCAAGCGCGTCGTGTACCTGGTGACCGGCGAGCACGTGGCCGAGTTCGTGGCCGCCACCGAGGCGGCCGAGGCAGCCGGGGCGGAGTGAGTGCCGCTCACCCCCGGGGGTGAGTAAACCTGTGGCGAGGGTGGTGCGGGTGCACGGATTTCCGGACGCCCCACCACTGCGCGCCTGTTGACGCTCCCTCCGAACGGCCGCTTCACTCGACGGTGGGGGCACCGGAGTGTTCCCGTCACTAGGAGGGAAGAGCTCGATGAAGGCCAACCCGACCCGACCGGCATCCGCCCACCACACCGTCGAGCCGCCCGCCCCGAAGCTGCTGCCCGTCCTCGCGGCCGGTTGCGGCTGCGGCCCCGGCTGCGGCTGCGGCTGCCAGTCCGGCGCGCCCTGCCAGTGCGGCGGCGCCGACGGCGGCTGCTGCGGCGGCCACTGAGGCACGGCGGCCGGAACGGCCGCCAGGACAGCCGCCGAGGCGTCCCGGGGTGCGCGGTCGTGCACCCCGGGACGCCCGCCCGGCCGTTCCGGAACCGTCAGAACTGGACGTCGGTGCAGGAGTAGAAGGCGTTCCCGGTGTCCGCGATCGTCCAGACCGAGACGACCACCTGGTGCCCGGTGCGCCCGCTCGGGAGGGTCGCGGTGTGGCTGAGCGTGCCCGGCACCTGCCGCCCGCCGTAGGGGACGGTCAGGAAGGGCGTCAGGTCGAGGTTGGCCCGGGTGACCGGCTGGCTCGCGTCGTAGCCCGGCTTGGTCAGGTAGTACCGGAAGTCCGTGGTCGCGTGCCGGGCGGTGAACTTCCAGGTGAAGGTGAGCTGCTGGCCCGCGGTCACCGGCGTGGTCGGCCAGGCGCCGCCGTGCGGGTCGTCCAGCTCGGCGAAGCGGGAGTTGCCGCCGGCGCAGATGGTGCCGTCGGAGGGCCCGCCGGCCGGGAAGCCCTTCGGCCCCTCGACGCTCTGCGGCTCCCACTGGATGTCGCCGCAGTCCCACGGGACGGCGTTCGCGCTCTCGTCGCAGAGCGCGGCGCGGCTGGGCGGCGTGGTGATGAAGCCGTGCGACTGGGCCGGGAGGGCCAGGGTGAGCGGGATCGCGAGCGCGGCGACGGCCGCCCCGACCAGATGACGTGTGCGCATGGTGCTCCTCCGTGGGGGTGGATGGAGAGTGCGCCGGGGCGCAGACGCGCGCGCGTTGGGGGTGCGGCGGCCGGGACATGGGGGAATCCTTGGCATGCCTGCGCCAGCCCGGTGCCCCCACGGTAGGAGTCGGCGCCACCGCCCGTCAATGGTCTGAACCATTTTCGAGCCCACCCCAACTCCAGCCCCACACCGGCCGGTTGAACGAAACAGGCCCCGCCCCCGGCAAACCGGGAGCGGGGCCTCGTCGGCAAGCGGGTTACTTCTTGCCCTGGTTCTTGACCGCCTCGATGGCCGCCGCGGCGGCGTCGGCGTCGAGGTAGCGGCCGCCCTTGGCGAGCGGCTTGAAGTCGGCGTCCAGCTCGTGGACCAGGGGGATGCCGGTCGGGATGTTGAGGCCGGCGATGTCGGCGTCGGAGATGCCGTCGAGGTGCTTGACCAGCGCGCGCAGGCTGTTGCCGTGGGCGGTGACCAGGACGGTCTTGCCGGCGGCCAGGTCCGGGACGATGGCGTCGTACCAGTACGGGAGCATCCGGTCGACGACGTCCTTGAGGCACTCGGTGCGCGGGCGCAGCTCGCTCGGGATGTCGGCGTAACGGGCGTCGCCGGCCTGCGAGTACTCGGCGCCGTCGGCGAGCACCGGCGGCGGGGTGTCGTAGGAGCGGCGCCACAGCTGGAACTGCTCCTCGCCGAACTCGGCCAGGGTCTGGGCCTTGTCCTTGCCCTGGAGCGCGCCGTAGTGGCGCTCGTTCAGGCGCCAGCTGCGGTTGACCGGGATCCAGTGGCGGTCGGCCTTGTCCAGGGCGATCTGCGAGGTCCGGATGGCGCGGCGCAGCAGCGAGGTGTGCACCACGTCGGGGAACAGGCCCTCGGCGGCCAGGAGCTCGCCACCGCGGGCGGCCTCCTTCTCGCCCTTCTCGTTGAGGTCGACGTCGACCCAACCGGTGAAGAGGTTCTTCTGGTTCCACTGGCTCTCGCCGTGACGGAGCAGGATGAGTCGGTAGGTCGTGTCAGCCATGGCGCCCAGCTTAGTGGAGGGCGGGAAAACCCCTGGTGGGCACCTCGGGGGATGAGTAATGTGTGCAGCGCTTATCTGCCACTTACATGCGTCGGGCGGTCGGGCCCGCCCGCGCCGCCCGGCGGACGCCTGCCCTCGGGAGCCCCCACATGCTCGTCGCCCTGGCCGCCAATCCCCGGATCCGAAGACTGGTGCGCGAGACGGTGGGCGGGCTGCCGAGGCAGTTCTGGTGGCTCTGGGTGAGCACGCTGGTGAACCGGCTCGGTTCGTTCGTGGTGACGTTCCTGGCCCTCTACCTGACCGTCGAACGGGGGTACTCGGCCTCCTACGCGGGCCTGGTGGCCTCCTTGTTCGGCGCCGGTTCGGCGGTCTCGGCGATCGGCGCGGGCGTGCTCACCGACCGGATCGGGCGCCGCCCCACGCTGGTCGCCGCCCAGCTCGGCACCGCCGCCTCCACCGCCGTGCTCGGTTTCATGGACGGCCAGGTGGCGATCGCCTCGGTGGCCTTCGTGGTCGGCCTGTGCAACAACGCCACCCGGCCGCCCACCTCGGCGATCATCGCCGACCTCGTCCCCGCGGAGGACCGGGTCCGGGCGTACTCGCTGAACTACTGGGCGATCAACATCGGCTTCGGCCTGTCCGCCGCCGCGGCCGGGCTGATCGCCACCCACGGCTACCTCACGCTCTTCCTGCTGGACGCCCTGAGCACGCTGGTCTGCGCCGTGGTGATCTTCATCCGGATCCCGGAGACCAGGCCGCAGGCCGTACCCGGCAAGGCCGGGGACCCGGCCGAGCCGGGGATCAGCCTGCTCACCGTGCTCCGGGACGCCCCCTTCATGGCGCTGGTCGGGCTGACCCTGCTGGTCGCCCTGGTCTTCCAGCAGGGCAGCACGACGCTGGCCGTGGACATGGGCGCCTCCGGCATCTCGTCCACCCAGTACGGGCTGGTCGTCGGCCTGAACGGGCTGCTGATCGTGGTGCTGCAGATCCCGCTGACCCGGTGGATGGAGGGCCGTTCACGGACCGGGATGCTGATCGCCAGCTGCCTGCTCACCGGCTGGGGCTTCGGGCTGGCCGCGCTGGCCGGCTCCTCGGCCTGGCTGTTCGCGCTCTCGGTGGTGGTCTGGACGGTCGGCGAGATCCTGCACACCCCGGTGATGATGGGCCTGGTCGCCGAGTTGGCGCCGACCCACGGACGCGGCCGCTACCAGGGCGTCTACGGGCTGTCCTGGTCGCTCGCCTCGCTCCTCGGCCCGGCGGGCGGCGGGCTGCTGCTGCAGTACGCCGGTCCCGTGGTGCTGTGGACGGTCTGCGGGGCGATCGGGACGGCGGCGGCGCTCGGGTACGTGGTGCTGGCACGCCGGACCGGTGCGACGGGGCGCCGGCGCACCGGGGCCGTGTCGGAGGTGACAGCCGTGGCGGCACCCGTCGCGGAGCCGGCGAAGGCCCCGGCCGACGCCTGAGTGCCGCCCGCCCCGGTCAGTCGGTGGCCGGGGCGTCGGCAGCCGTGGCGTCGGCTGCCGGGGCGGCCAGGTGGGCGAAGGCGGCCAGGTTGCGGGTGGACTCCCCGCGCTTGGTGCGCCACTCCCACTCGCGCCGGATCGCCGAGGCGAAGCCCAGCTCCAGCAGGGTGTTGAAGGGCTCGTCCGCGTTCTCCAGCACCGTCCCGAGCAGCCGGTCGACGGTGTCCGGGGTGAGCGCCTCCAGCGGCAGCCGGCCGGCCAGGTAGACGTCGCCGAGCGCGTCCACCGCGTACGCGACGCCGTAGAGGCGGGTGTTGCGCTCCAGCAGCCAGCGGTAGACGGCCTGGTGGTTCTCGTCCGGGCGGCGGATCACGAAGGCGTTCACCGACAGGGTGTGGTCGCCGACCCGCAGTGCGCAGGCGGTGTTCAGCTTGCGGGTGCCCGGGAGGGTCGCCACCAGGGTGTACGGGTCGGCGGCGGCCGGCTCCCAGGCCACCCCGGCGTCGTCCAGGGCGGTGCGCAGGAGGGTCAGGGCCTCGTCCTTGGTGCGGATTGCCATGGGGGTGACGTTACTCGGCGGTACCCCCGGCGCGCAGCCGCCGACCCGGCCAGGACGCCGACCCGGGCCAGGACGCCGCCCGGCCCGGGCGTCGGCGCTCAGCGGCGCCGGGCCACCGCGAGCCGGCCGGCCGGGCGGGCCAGGCTGCCGGCGTAGACCTCGGCGGTGGAGGCCGCGGCGGTGTCCCAACCGAAGGCGGCCGCGTGCCGGGCGGCCGCCGCCCCGCGCCGGGCGACCAGCGCCGGGTCGGTGACGTACGGCTCCAGTGCACGCGCCCAGGCCAGCGGGTCGTGGCCCTGCACCAGGCTGCCGGACTCGCCGTCCCGCACCGCGACCGGCAGGCCGCCGACCGAGGCCGCCACCACGGGGGTGCCGCAGGCCTGGGCCTCCAGCGCCACCAGGCCGAAGGACTCGCTGTACGAGGGCATCACCAGGGCCGTCGCCGCGCGGTACCAGTCCGCCAGCCGCTCCTGGCCGACCGGCGGGTGGAACCGCACCACGTCGCCGATGCCGAGCTGGGCGGCGAGCTTGTGCAAGCTCTCCGGCCGGGCCAGCCCGGTGCCGGACGGCCCGCCGACCACCGGCACCACCAGGCGCTCACGCAGCCCCGGACGGGCCTCCAGCAGGGCGGCGACCGCCCGCAGCAGCACGTCCGGCGCCTTCAACGGCTGGATCCGCCCGGCGAACAGCAGCACCGCCGCGTCCTGCGGCAGGCCCAGCCTCGCCCGGGCCTCGGAGCCGGCGCGCGGGCCGCCGGGGCGGAAGACGTCCAGGTTGACCCCGGGGTGGACGACGGCCAGCTGGTCCGGCCGGGCGGCGTAGTGCAGCGCCAGCTCGGCGGCCTCCTCGGTGGTGTTGGCGATCAGCCGGTCGGCCGCCTCGACCACCTGGGTCTCGCCGATCACCCGGGCCGCGGGTTCGGGCGTGTCCCCCTCGGCCAGCGCGGCGTTCTTGACCTTCGCCATGGTGTGCATGGTGTGCACCAGCGGTACCCCCCAGCGCTGGGCGGCCAGCCAGCCGACCTGCCCGGAGAGCCAGTAGTGCGAGTGCACCAGGTCGTAGTGGCCGGGGCGGTGGCCCGCCTCGGTGCGCAGCACGCCGTGGGTGAAGGCGCACAGCTGGGCCGGCAGGTCCTCCTTGACCAGGCCCTCGTACGGGCCGGCGGTGACGTGCCGGACCAGCACGCCGGGGGCCAGCTCGACGGTCGGCGCGTCGTCCGAGCAGATCGCCCGGGTGAACACCTCGACCTCGATGTTGAGCTCGGCCAGGCGCTTGGCCAGCTCGACGATGTAGACGTTCATCCCGCCGGCGTCGCCGGTGCCGGGCTGGTGCAGCGGCGAGGTGTGCACGCTGAGCATGGCTATCCGGCGCGGGCGGCGACGGCCCGGGACGAGCGACTGGAGCCGGCCGCGCGCGGGCGTCGCGGACTGGGCACGGCGTACCGAACGGACGGGGTGCTGGATCACCTGGCTGAAGCCTCCTCGTGTGCGGCCCGTCTCGGCGGTCCGCGTGAACGGGCCCGCCACATGTCCGGTGTGCGCTGCCCCGTCCGGGCACACATCACCACCAGTGTGCCAACCACTGGGCGGGCGTCCGGCATTCCCGCTCCCGGCGACCGGTCCGCCGGGCCGGCATCCGCCCAGCTCAGGCCGGGGACGCCCGGCCCCGCGACCGCCGACTACCCTTCTGGGCATGGCTGCCTCCTTCGACCCCGCGACCGCCGCGCCCGCCCGCGGCCGGACCGGACGGCCGGTCGGGACGGTCACCCGGGGCACCACCAACACCAACCGGCTGCGCCGGATGGACCGCTGGATCGCCCACACCCTGGGCCGGGCGCTGCGCGCCGCCGAGCGGCCCCCGGTGGCGGTGGACCTCGGCTACGGCGCGGCGCCGTGGACGGCCGTGGAGCTGGCCGGACGGCTGCGCACGGTGCGGCCGGACGTCCGGGTGGTCGGGATCGAGATCGAGCCGGAACGGGTCGCGGCCGCGCTGCCGTACGCCGAGCCGCCGCTGCTCACCTTCCGGCGCGGCGGCTTCGAGGTGCCGCTGGACGGCGGCGGGCCGGCCCAGCTGATCCGGGCGGCCAACGTGCTGCGGCAGTACGAGGAGTCGGCGGTGGCCGGGGTGTGGGAGCGGCTGTGCGCCCGGCTGGCCCCGGACGGGCTGCTGGTCGAGGGCACCTGCGACGAGATCGGGCGGCGGCACGTCTGGGTCGCGCTGGGGCCGGAAGGGCCCCGGACGGTGACCTTCGCGGCCCGGCTGGGCGGTCTGGGCCAGCCCTCCGACCTGGCCGAGCGGCTGCCGAAGGCGCTGATCCACCACAACGTGCCGGGGCGGCCGGTGCACGCCTTCCTGACCGACTTCGACCGGGCCTGGGCGGCGGCCGCGCCGTACGGGGCGTTCGGGGCGCGGCAGCGCTGGGTGGCGGCCTGCACGGCGCTGGCGGGCAGCTGGCCGCTGGTGGACGCGCGCGGGCGGTGGCGGCAGGGCGAGGTCACGCTGCCCTGGGCGGCGCTGGCCCCGTAGGACGGGGCCGGGCCCGGGTTCTGCGGGGCCCGGACGGGGTTCCCGCAGGACCACTGGGGGCCCGGCGGGGCCGGGCTGGTGAGCGACGCGCCTCATTCACTCGAACGAGTTATCGAATATCTCTGGCGTGTTGACGCCTCGTCACGCCACGATGGAGACCGCCGGGCGGCGACACCACACGCCGCCCGGCGCGCACCGCGCCCGTCAGCCCCCCTGCCCGAGCAGCTCCCGCCGGGCCCGTTCGAACACCTCGTACATCTCCGCCCCGAACAGCACGAACCGCACCTCCGCCAGCTCCGCGCCCGCGAGCGCGTCACCGCCGCCCAGCACCTCGGCGACGGTGCCGAGCGCGATCCGGGCCGCGTCCGCCGGCGGCCAGCCGAAGATCCCCGCCGACACCGCCGGGAAGGCCACCGTGCGCGCGCCCAACCCGGCAGCCGTGCGCAGCGACTCGCGATAGCAGGAGGCCAGCAGCCCAGCCCGCTCCTCGTACTCCTCCGCCAGGTACACCGGCCCGACGGTGTGCACCACCCAGCGGGCCGGCAGCCGCCCGGCCGTGGTCGCCACCGCCCGCCCGGTGGGCAGCCCCTTGCCCCAGTGCGAGGCCCGCAGCCGGCGGCACTCCTCCAGGATCTGCGGCCCGCCCCGGCGGTGGATCGCGCCGTCCACCCCGCCGCCGCCCAGCAGCGAGGAGTTGGCCGCGTTCACCACCGCGTCCACCTCCTGTGCCGTGATGTCACCCTCGACCAGGGTGATCCGCGTCACCACCACCTACCCCCTTCCCCGGACCCGCCCGGCAGCCGCCGGGCCGGGATCCGAGCCGTCGTCCGAATCCGATCACCACACCGCCACCGGCGTGGCAATAGCCACAACGGCGCCGGTCGGCCAGAGAAATCCCCGGAGATCACGTTATGGTCGCGAGAAGTTCCCCGACGCGCGGTGCCAGGCGGGCACTGCGGACGGACGCCGGCCGTTACGCAGGCGGGGAAAGGGAGGAACCACCGATGCCCGCAACGGGAGACGGGCGGGCACCTGGTGCCGCGGACCTGCCGGGCGCCCACGACGGCGCCCCCGTCGGCCATGCCCGTACCCGCCCGGCCACCACCGGCCCGGCCACCGCCGCTCCCCCGATACCCCACCCCCGCTCGCAGCCGGCCCGGACCGCGCACGGCACCCGCCGCCCCTCCCGCCCCACCGGAGGCGGTCACGCCCCCGCGCCCGGAGACGGACCCGTCGACGGCACCGTCGCGCCCCTGCGGCTGCTGGTCATCGAGGACGACGCCTCGGACGCCCAGCTGATCAAGGCGGCGGTCGCCGACAGCGGCACCTCGATCGAGATCCACTGGGCCCGCGGCCTCGAACAGGCCACCCAGCTGCTCGCCCAGTCCTCCCCCGCCGGCCGGCGCGGACGCTCCCGCGGCGGCGAGTTCGGCTGCGTGCTGCTCGACCTGGCCTCCCCCGCCGACCTGCCGCACCCGTCCGACCCCTCGGACGGCCTGGAAGGCCTGCACGAACTGCTGCGCCGCGCCCCGCACATCCCCGTCGTGGTGCTCACCGACGCCGCCGGGGCCGAACTCGGCGCCGCCGCCGTCGCCGCGGGCGCCCAGGACTTCCTGCTCAAGCACGAGACCGACGGCCCGCTGCTGGCCCGCGCACTGCGCTACGCGGTCGAACGCAAGCGGGCCGACGAGTCCCAGCGCCGCCTGGTCGAAGCCGAGTTGCGCGGCCAGGAGAACGCCCGGCTGCAGCGCCACCTGCTGCCCACCCCGCTGCTCGACGGCGCCGGGCTCTCCTTCACCCGGCGCTACCGCCCCGGCCGCCGCCGCGCCCTGCTCGGCGGCGACTTCTACGACGCCGTGCGCACCGACGACGGCACCGTCCACGTCGTGATCGGCGACGTCTGCGGCCACGGCCCCGACGAAGCCGCGCTCGGCGTCGCACTCCGGATAGCGTGGCGCACCCTGGTCTTCGCCGGCCTCACCGGCGAGACCCTGCTCACCACCCTCCAGCACGTGCTGGAGCACGAACGGCGCAGCGACGAGATCTTCGCGACGCTCTGCATGCTCGTCATCGAGCCCGGCGGCACCACCGACCTCGACTCGCTCGGCACCGGCGAACGCGCCCGGCTCTACCTCGCCGGGCACCCGGCGCCGCTGCTGCTCGGCCGCGACCACGCCCCGGCCACCCTGCCCGCGGACCACGCCGGGCCCGCCCTCGGCCTGCTGCCGTGCCATGACGGAGGGGCCGCCTGGCCCGCCCACGAGGTCGAACTCCAGCCCGGCTGGCGGCTGTTGCTCTACACCGACGGGCTGATCGAAGGCCGGGTCGGGGCCGGGTCGCGGCGCCTCGGCCAGGACGGACTGGCCGACCTGATCGCCGACCACCAGTCCGCCGGGCTCACCCGGGGCCGGCTCGTCGACAGCGCGATCGCCGAGGTCGAGGAGCTGAACGGCGGGGCGCTGACGGACGACGTCGCGGTGCTGCTGCTGGAGCGCAACCCGGTGCAGCTGATCCTCGGCTGAGGTGGCTGCGGAGGCGCCGCGGAGGCGTCGCGGAGGCGTCGCGGACACGTCGCGGACACGTCGGGGACAACGGCGCGGACACGCTGCGGCCCGGGAGGGTGAACTGCCCTCCCGGGCCGCGGCGTTGTCCGTGGGGTCGGCCTACCAGGGGCCGTACGGGCCGGTGTTGCTCCGGCCGGTGCCGCCGGTCAGCGCCCGGATCGCGGGGCGGACGTCCACCACGTAGACGATCGAGGCGACCAGGCCGGCCAGGGTGCCGATGCTGCCGAGGAAGTTCGCCCCGAACAGCAGGTCCCACCCGAAGCTGATCCCGAGGATCGCCAGCCAGAAGCCCTTGGTCTTCTTGTCGGCCGCCCGGTAGGCGTCCTCGCGGCGGGTGGCCGCGTCGATCAGCGCGAAGAACTTGTAGCCCAGGATCGCGACGGCCATCCACCAGAACGGGTTCAGGTAGGAAAAGGCCAGGATCTGGAACACTCCGGTCATCGCGGTCTCCTACGTCTCTCGGCTTGCTGCGCCCCGGCCGCCGCCCATCCTGGCACGGCGGCCGCCCGCAGGGTGTGAACGTCCCGCCGCCGGTGGATGTGCCCCGGGGTGGCGGGCGGCGGTCACTCCGTGGCGGAGGGGGTGTTCTTCCGGGGCCTGGCGGGCTTCTTCGGGGCGGGGGCGGCGGGGTCCGCGGCCGGGTCCGCCGGGGCGGCGGGGGCGTCCAGCAGCTCGGCCTCGACGGGGGCGGTCTCGAAGGCGGGGTCGACGGCCGGGTCGACGGGGACCTGGGTGGGGTCGGCGTCGGTGTGGGGGCGGGCCTTGTCCACGACGACCTTGCCGCGCTCGGCCAGTTCGTCGTAGGTCTCCTTGGCCCGGACCGCCAGCTCCAGCGCGCGGGCCACCTGCTGCAGGGCGAAACCCTGGGCCCGCTCCTGGAGGACCTTGAGGTCGGTCGGGAAGGCCGTGACGGCCCCGGTGACCTTGGCCGGGGCGCCGGCCAGCAGCTCCTGCGCCTCGTGGAGCCTGGCGGTCGCCTTCTCCTGGGCACCCTGGCGGTCCGCCGCCAGGGCCTCGACCCGGCCCGGCACCTCGCGCAGCTTCTCGTACGCGAGGTCCCCGGCGCCGGCCAAGGCGTACAGCGGGGTCGGGTCGGTGAGGGTCTTCTTGATCTCGTCGGTGATCGGCATGCTTACCGGTCCTCCCGGTGGGTGTTCTGGGTGGCCGCGCCGTCGGTCGTCGGGGTGGAGGCCGAGGCGGCGTTCTCCTTGAGGAAGGCGTCGTAGACCGCGAGCAGCGCCTGCTTCTGCTGCTCGTTGATCAGCGGATCGGCCAGGATCGAGGCCCGCAGTTCCAGGCCCTCGCCCCGCCGCTCCTCCAGGATCCCGGCCTGGACGTACAGCGTTTCCGCCGAGATCCGCAGCGCCTTCGCGATCTGCTGCAGGATCTCCGCGCTCGGCCTGCGCAACCCTCGCTCGATCTGGCTGAGGTACGGGTTGGACACGCCGGCGGCCTCCGCCAGCTGGCGCAGCGAGAACTGCGCGTTGCGGCGCTGCTCGCGGATGTACTCGCCCAGGGAGGCGACGTTGAGTGAGGCCATGGGGACAGGGTGCGGGATCGTGCTTGCAATTGCAAGCAGGATGCTAACTGGAGGCTAGCGGGTGGGGGCCGCTGCGCGGGGCTTTGGTTCGGGGGTGGGCTCTCGGGAGGGTGGGTTGGTCCGGGGGCGGTTCCGGGGGTGGGCGCTCCGGGGGCTGGGTGATTTTCCGACCGCCGACCCTGTGGGGTGGGGTGCTGGGCGCCGTGGGCGGTCTGAAAATCACCCGCAACGCCCCTCTCCGCACCCACCCCCTCCACCGCCCCCTCCCGCAGCGCGTCCCTCTCGCCTTGGGCGGGTGAGGAGGTGGGTGGGGGTGGGTGTTGGTGGGTGGGTGCGGGTCAGGCGAGGTGGGGGAGGAGAGGGGTGGTGAGGGGGGTAGGGGGGGGTGGGGGCGTCAGGGGAGGCGGACCGGCATCAGGACGGAGAAGGTGCCGGTCCGGCCGGGGGTGCGGATGGCGAGCGGGGCGATCGGGCCGCCGAGTTCGAGGAGGAGTTGTTCGGGGTGGGCGGCGCGGAGGGCGTCGAGGAGGAAGTCGCGGTTGAGGGCGATGTGGGGGTCGTCGGGGGTGGGGTCGGCGGTGACGGTGAGGTGGCCGTCCTCGGTGAGGGTGAGCACGGTGACCTGGCAGTCGGCGCCCTGGGGGCCGGAGGGGAGGGTGCGGGTGGCGCCGGTCTCGACGGCGGTGCGCAGGGCGGCGGCGGGGAGGGTGAGGCGGTGCTGGGGGTCGAGCCGGGTGAGGACTCGGTGGTCGGGGTAGTCGGTGGCCGGGACGGCGCCCTCGATGCGGTGGTCGGGGGTCTCGGCGCGGAAGGTGTCGGCGCCCAGGGTGAGCAGGACCTCGGCGGGGGCCGCGGGCAGCAGTGCGCGCAGGGCGTCCACCAGGGCGGTGGGGACGGTGGTGCCGGGGGCGGGCTGCTGCGGGGCGCCGAGCGCGGGCAGTTCGGCGAAGGCCATCCGGTAGCGGTCGGTGGCGACCAGGCGCAGGACCGGGCCGTCCGGTTCGAACAGCACGCCGGTCAGGGCGGGGTGGTCCGGGTCCTCGCAGACGGCGAAGCGGACGGCGTCCAGGGCGGCGGCCAGGCGGTCGGCGCGGACGGTGAGGTGCAGGGTGCTGGTCATCGGGTGCTCCCTCTGCTCGATCGTGGTGCGGATCAGGGAGAGTTCGCGGCGGGCGTCGGCGAGGCCGTCCTCCAGGCGGCGCAGGTGGGCGTCGAGGACGCGTTCGGCGTCGTGGCCGGCCAGTACGGCGCGGATGTCGGCCAGCGGGAGGCCGACCCGGCGGAGCCGGACCAGCAGGCGGGCGTCGGCGAGTTGGCCGGGCCGGTACCAGCGGTAGCCGGTCTGCGGGTCGACCCAGGCGGGGGTGAGCACCTCGGCGCCGTCGTAGTAGCGCAGGGTGCCGACGCCCAGGCCGCTGGCGCGGGCCAGTTCGCCGATGCTGTGCAGCTCGCTCTCCATGCCGGTCACTCTCGGGGCTCGACCTGGTCGAGGGTCAAGCGAGGTGGGTGAGCTTGTCCGGGTTGCGGACGGCGTGGATCGAGCTGACCAGGGGCTCGCCGTCCGGGCCCTCGGTGAAATCGAGGACGGAGACGGAGTCGACGGCGCCGTCGACGGTGATCAGCAGGCCGGGCTGGCCGTTGACCAGGACGGGGCGGACGCCCGCGGCCTCGCCGAGTTGGCGGAGCACGCCGAGGAGGAAGCGGGCGACGTTGTCGGCGCCGGTGACCGGGCGCAGGGCCGCGCGGATCACTCCGCCGCCGTCGCTCCAGGCGGTGACGTCGGGGGCGAGCAGTTCGAGCACCCGGTTGAGGTCGCCGCCGACGCAGGCCGAGAGGAACTCGTCGGTGGCCCGGCGGCGCAGCTCCGGCGGGGCGTCGTAGCGGGGGCGGCGGGCGCGTACGTGCGCCCTGGCCCGGCTGCCGACCTGGCGGCAGGCCGCCTCGGTGCGGCCCAGGGCCTCGGCGATCTCCGGGTAGGAGAAGCCGAAGGCCTCCTTGAGGACGAACACCGCCCGTTCCAGCGGGGAGAGGCTCTCCAGTACGACCAGCAGGGCGAGCGAGACGCTCTCGGCGCGCTCGACGCCGTCGGTGGCGTCGGGCTCGGAGACCAGCGGTTCGGGCAGCCAGGGGCCGACGTAGGACTCGCGGCGGACGGCGGCCGAGTCCAGCCGGTTGAGGGCGAGGTTGGTGACCGTACGGGCGAGGTAGCCGGCGGGGCTGGCGACCGGGCCGGTGACCCCGCTCCAGCGCAGCCAGGTGTCCTGGACCAGGTCCTCGGCGTCGGCGACGCTGCCGAGCATCCGGTAGGCGATGCCGAAGACCGTCCGCCGGTGCTGTTCGAAGGCGGCGAGCCGGGTGTCGGGGGTGTCGGTCACGTTCGGGACGCTACCTCAGGAGCGGAAGGCCTCGTAGACGGGGGCGAGCAGGGTCGCCAGGTCGCGGCCGTGGACGGTGATGCCGGAGCGGCCGAGGCGGTGCAGCGAGGGCTCGACCGGCTCCTCGTCCGGGGTCGGCGACAGGGTGAAGTCGCCGCGCCAGTAGGCGGCGACGTTGACCATCGGGGCCTTCGGGGGCGGTGCCTGGTCGGTCATGCGTCCTCCTCGGCGACGGCGTCCTCGCGGGTGAGGGTGACCAGTTCGCGCAGGGCCTCGGCGGGGAGGTCGGTGAGCCAGTGCTCCCCCGCGCCCACCACGGTGTCGGCCAACGCGCGTTTGGCGGTGAGGATTTCGTCGATCCGCTCCTCGACGGTGCCGACGCAGACCAGGCGGCGGACCTGGACGTCGCGGCGCTGGCCGATCCGGAAGGCCCGGTCGGTGGCCTGCTCCTCGACCGCCGGGTTCCACCAACGGTCCAGGTGGATCACCTGGTTGGCGGCGGTGAGGTTGAGGCCGGTGCCGCCGGCCCGCAGCGAGAGCAGGAACACCCGGGGGCCGTCCGGGGCCTGGAAGCGCTCCACCAGCTCCTCCCGGCGGGCGCGGGGGACGCCGCCGTACAGGTGGAGGACCTCCTCGCCGAGGCGGCGTTCCAGGTACGGGCGGAGCATGGTGCCGAACTCGGCGTACTGGGTGAAGACCAGGGTGCGGTCCCCCTCGGCCAGCGCCTCCTCCAGCAGTTCGGCGAGCCGGGCGACCTTGCCCGAGCGCTCGCCCAACGGCGAACCGTCGTGCAGCAGTTGGGCCGGGTGGTTGCAGACCTGCTTGAGCTTGCCGATCGCGGCCAGCACCGTGCCGCGCCGCTCCACGCCCCGGATCCCCTCCACCCGCTGGAGCAGGTCGGCGACCACCGCCTGGTAGAGGCCGGCCTGTTCGGCGGTGAGGTTGCACCAGACGGTCATCTCCTGCTTGGCGGGCAGCTCGGCCGCCACCGCCGGGTCCGTCTTGAGTCGGCGCAGCACGAACGGGGCCGTGCGGCGCCGGAGTTCGGCGGTGCGTTCGGGGCTGCGGTGCAGTTCGACCGGGATCGCGTAGCGCTCCTTGAAGCGCTCGGCCGGGCCGAGCAGGCCGGGGTTGGCGAAGTCCAGCACGGCGTGCAGTTCGGCGAGCCGGTTCTCCACCGGCGTGCCGGTCAGGGCGATCCGGTGCCGGGCCACGGGCAGCGCGCGGATCGCCCGGGACTGGGCGGTTCCGGTGTTCTTGATGTGCTGCGCCTCGTCGGCGACCACCCGGCGCCAGCGGATCGCGCGGAGCGCGGCGAGGTCGCGCTGGACCAGCCCGTAGGTGGTGATGACCAGGTCCGCTCCCCCGACGGCGTCGGCGAGTCGGTCACCGCCGAGGCGGTCGGCGCCGTGGTGGACGTAGCGGCGCAGGCCGGGGGCGAAGCGCTCGGCCTCGCGCTGCCAGTTGCCGACCAGGGACATCGGGCAGACCAGGAGGGTGGGGGCGTCCGCCCCGGACCGTTCGGCAGCCAGCAGGGCGAGGGTCTGGACGGTCTTGCCGAGGCCCATGTCGTCGGCCAGGACGGCGCCGAGGCCGAGCTCGGACATGGTCCTGAGCCAGGCGAGTCCGCGCTGCTGGTAGGGGCGGAGTTCGGCGTGGAAGTCCGGTGGCAGGGCGGGGACTTCGGGGGTGGCGGTGACGGTTCCGGCGAGCAGGTCGCCGAGCGGGCCGTCCGCCCGGACGCCGGTGACCGGCAGCCCGGCGACCGTCGCCTCCGGGTCGAGGGCGAGCCGCAGCAGGTCGGCGGCGGCGAGCAGGCCGTCGCGCTGCTCGGTGAGGAAGGCCAGTGCGGCGGCGATCTGGGCCGGGTCGGCCTCCAGCCAGGTGCCCCGGACCCGGACCAGCCCCTGTTTGGCGGCGGCGAGTTCGGCGAGCTCCTGCTCGGTGAGCGGGGTGCCGTCCGGGCCGAGGGCGGCCTGCCATCGGAAGGCGACCACGGCGTCCCGGTCGACCTGGCTGGTGACGGCGAGGGTGCCGGGGGCGGGCGGGGTGGTGGCGCGCAGGGTGAGGCCGAGCCGGGGGCGGCGGCGCCACCAGGAGGGCAGCAGCACGCCGAATCCGGCCCCGGCCAGGGCGGGCGCGGCGGTGCGCAGGAAGTCGAGCGCGCCGGCGCGGTCGAGCGGCAGGGCGGACGGGCGGGAGCGGTGGCGCAGCCCGTCCAGGGCGGGCCAGCGGTGGGCGGCGCGGGCCAGTTCGGCGGCCAGCACGTCGGCGGGGCCGGCCCGGTCGCCCCCGGGGGCGGCCGGCCGGAGCTTGCGGTCGAGGGCGGCGTGGGCCGCGCCGCCCTCGTGCAGTTCGGCGGCGCGGACCAGCAGGGAGGGCTCGTCGACGGCCTGGAGCAGGAACTCCAGCCGCCAGGCGTCGTCGGAGGGGCTGCCGTCCGGATCGTCGTCGGCGGGGCCGAGCGGTTCGACCAGGCGGAAGCAGAGCCGCAGGGCCGGGTCGGCGGGCTCGGCGGTGGCGTACCAGTCGGTGATCCGGCGGCGCAGTTCGGCGAGCTCCCCGGGCGGGGCGTCGACCTCCCCGGAGGGGGTGGCGAGGGCGTGCAGCCAGCGGTCGGCCGGGGCCGGGCCGGGGGCGGGGAAGGGGGTGTCGGCCAGGGCGGCCCGGGCCTCGGCGTCGACCAGGGCGCCCAGGGCGGCGTCCAGCAGGGCCTCGCCGGTGCCGGCGCCGGTCGGCCACTCGCCCAGCAGGACGGGCGGGCAGCCGGCCGCCAGGGCGGCGGCCTCGCGGCGCCCGGCCGGGGTGGGGTCGGGCCGCCAGCGGGCCCGGGGCCGGCCGTCGGCGAGGACGGGCAGGGGCAGCACCCGGCCCCGGCCGACCGCCCGCCAGGCGAGGTCGTGCACCCCGGTGAGCCAGCGCAGCGAGGGCCCGTAGACCACTTCGACCCGGCCGGTGCCGGGCAGGTCGGTGTCGGTGACGGCCCAGTGCGGGTCGTGGACCTCGCCGAGCAGCTGGGCGGCGGCGCCGGCCTCGAACAGCAGGGCGGGCACCCGCCAGGGGGTGAGCACGGCGCCGCCGCGAGGCGGGGTGACCGGCAGGTCGGGCGAGGGCGCGGGCAGGGGGCCGACGGTGGGCAGCAACAGGGTGGCCCAGCGCTCGGGGGCCTGCCCGGCGAGCCAGCCGAGGCCGGGCCCGATGCCGCCGAGCACGGCGGCCAGGCGGTCGGCCGGGCAGGCGTACGGGTGGGCGCGCGGGGCGGGCCGGTCGGGGAGGTGATCGGTGGCGCCGGGGTGGGCGCGGGCGTCCTCGGCCCAGAGGGCCAGCCGTCCGTCCGCCCGCCAGAGTGCGTGCAGGACGAACATGCGGGGCCTCTCGGGGCGGGTGGGAACCGTCCTTCGCAGCCTAGTCGGAGGGTCGGACAGTGCCCGTCGGTCCGCCCGGCGGCGCCCGTGGGGCCGGGCGGCTGGGCCGTTCGGGTGGTTCGGCGGAGTGCTTCGACCGTTGTGGTTGAAACTTGAACGAAAGAGTCGTACGGTGGAGCCAAGAAGTTGAAGCCTAAACAAATGGCTTCGAACCCGAGGAGGAGCCATGGGCCTGTTCAACCGCACCAAGACCGCCACCCCCACCGCCGTCCGGACCCCGGCCGGCCCGGACCTGTCGCACCTGACCGGCGACTGGGCGATCGACACCACCCACAGCGAGATCGGCTTCGCGGTCCGCCACGCGATGGTCACCAACGTCAAGGGCCGCTTCACCGACTACGAGGGCAAGCTGCACCTGGACGGCGCCGAGCCGCACAACTCCTCCGCCGAGCTCGTGATCAAGGTCGCCAGCGTCGACACCAACCAGGCCCAGCGCGACGAGCACCTGCGCACCGGCGACTTCTTCGCGGTCGAGACCCACCCGGAGATCCGCTTCCGCAGCACCTCCGCCGAGGCGGTCGGCGACGACTCCTACCGGATGACCGGCGAGCTGACCATCAAGGGCACCACCCGCCCGGTCGTCCTGGAGCTCGACTACACCGGCAGCGCCACCGACGCCTACGGTGCCGAGCGGGTCGGCTTCGAGGGCCGGACCGTCGTGGACCGCACCCAGTTCGGCCTCACCTACAACGCGGCCCTGGAGACCGGCGGCGTGCTGATCGGCGAGAAGGTCAAGCTCAGCTTCGACATCTCCGCCGTCAAGGCGGCCTGAGCCGGCCGTCCGCGGCCACGGCGGCCCGTGCCGCCCCCACGACCCACCGCCCCTGCCCGTCCCCCCGGGGCAGGGGCGGTGTGCTTGGGTCCGTCTTCGAACTCCCGTCGTCCGCCCGGAGGGCGGGCGGGGCGGCGTTGGGGTGCGTGCATCGCAAGGCGGAGGAGGGAGCCCAATGCAGCGCATTGG
>NZ_JBHZCN010000102.1:0-31962 GCF_042755465.1 Kitasatospora sp. NPDC059160
GGGCCCGGCCGCTACGGGATCCTGGAACCGAGTCCGTGCCGCGCCAGTGAAAGCCGGACAGTTGGGGGGATTCCCCTACCGAACACCCTCTCAGGGCCACCAGCACTTCGCCCGGACCGTCCAGCGGAATGGGCACCGTCACCTTGCCGACGGCCCCGACCGGGCTCTGCCGGGCGTCATCGGCCGGGAACGTACGCGCATGCGCCACCGGCGCCTCCGGTCATCAGGTCCGCCGCACCCGGGCCGTGCACAGCCGCCCGGCGGCCGAGCACCCTGAGAAGCCCGGGCCGCCGACCGTGTCACGCACCGGGAACACCTGCGGCATCCGCCGACGGCAGTGATGCCTCGACGCCTTCCACGGTACTCCGGCCGCAGGCCCGCAGTGGACTGAACCATTCCTGGGGGTCAGGACCGCCCGCCCTCGGCGATACTGGGAGTTCGGGGAGTCTCGGGGCTGGCATTCGGGCTGGTATTTGGGCTGGGAGGCGTGCGGTGGGCGGGACGGCCGGGTTCGCCGTGGTGGTGTTCGGGGCGCTGGGCGGCGTGGTCGCCTACCTCGCCGGAGTGGTCGGGCTGCGCGAACTGCGTCGGCTGCGCCGGGTCGGGGTGCCGGTCCCGGCCCTGGTACGGTCCCGCGTCGCGACGCCGGAGGACCGGGCGCTGCCGCCGCGGCCGCTGCTCCAGTTCGAGACCGCGGACGGCCGGGTGGTCGAGGTGTTCTCCCCCGTCCCGTCCACCGCCCGCCACCCCCTGCCCGACGGCGGCTACATTCCGGTGCGCTACGACCCAGCAGACCCCCGGCAGGTCCTGGTGGACGGGCGGGAGCGGGTACGGCTGGAGTACGGCTTTGTCGCGCTGGGCCTGCTGATGGTGCTGGCCTCGATCACCCTCGGTGCCGCTGTGCTCTGAGCTCGGTCACCGCGCCCACGACCGGATGACAGCTCCCCGTCTGGCCTGCCGCGCCCGCTCCGCCCGGAGCGCGCGTCGCCTCGCGCGCAGCCGACGCGAAACCGGCCGCTGGCTGATGTGGACGAACCACCAGTCGCCCGGCTGGTAGCGGAGAAAGATCCACACCCGGTAGATCCGCCCACCGAGGCGGGATTCGATGAAGTCGTCCATGTCAGCCTGCTTTCGCCCAGGTTGGCCACGCCCCGGGACCGTGCAAGCGGTCGCCGGGTTCTTCCGTCACTCCACCACAAACGCGCTACCCTGGAGTGACTTGACTATGAGTCAGTCAAGTCCGGCGATGCGCCCATCACATGCGTGTGCTGCACAAGTGGGAGGTCAGACGGGTGACCAGGGACGAACGACCCGAGTACTTGACTCCGCTGCAGCGTTTCGGCCATGAAGTCAGAGAGGTCCGACGCGGTCGCAATATCACACAAAAAGGCCTAGGAATGGCGACCGGCTATTCCGAGGGGTACGTCAGCAAGGTCGAGAAGGGCACCATGATGCCCTCGGAGAGATTCGCTCAGAAGTGCGATCTCGTATTTCAGACTCACGGCCTCTTCACTCGCCTCCGCGAGGGGATCGCAGAGAGCGAAAGTCCCCCGTGGTTCGTTCCTTACCTCCAGCTGGAATGGACCTCGGCCGGGATCTTCGACTTCTCGGCCACCAGCATCATGGGAATCTTCCAGACCGAGGACTACGCACGAGCCATCTTCCGCGCGGGGCACCCGCGCGAGTCGCCAGAGGTGGTACACGGCAAGGTGGTGGCCCGCATGGCTCGTCGAAAGCTTCTGGAGAAGCCGGATCCCCCCATGTTGTGGGTGGTCCTCCACGAGGCGTGCCTGCGAACCCTGGTGGGCGGCCGGTCGGTCATGGCAGCACAACTGGAGCACCTCCTGCGGTCCGCGGAGTCCCCGGCCGTCGACTTTCAGGTGATCCCGTTCTCTGCGGGAGCAGTTGCCGCCCACACGACCCCGTTCACGCTGCTCACCTTCGAGTCAGCACCCACCGTGCTGTACGCGGGCGACCCGCAGGGCGGGAAGATGTATCGGTCAAGCGAGCTGGTCACCAGGTTCTCGCAGAACTGCGACAGGCTGCGCGCCCACGCACTGGCCCCTGACGACTCGTTGACCCTCATCGACCAGGTACGTAAGGAGCATCTGCTATGAGCCGGCTACGCCATCACATAGGCACCCACTGGGAGAAGTCGTCCTACAGCGGCTCGGACGGCGGACAGTGCCTCGAATTCTCACGGACCGCCGCCGCACACGGCCTCGTTCCCGTCCGCGACTCCAAGGACCCCGAAGGACCGTCGCTGCTCTTCTCCGCCGACGCCTGGACCGCGTTCGTCACCGGAATCAAGGCCGGGAACTTCTGACAGTGAAGCTCCGGGCTCGCCCCGCCGGGCGGCGGGGCGAGCCCGGCACGTCAGCCCCTGGGCGCGATGGTGGTCGGGTGACCCAGGCCTTGCCGCCTCGATCTCGGTTCGGGCGGCAGCACGTCATCCGAACGAATCACTCGCGATGATGCGAGGAATCATGAAGGAGTTCGACCAGTGAGCGCGGCGCCAACTATAGCCTGGGAAAAGTCCAGCTACAGCAACGGCAGCGGTGGGGAGTGCATCGAATTCTCCCGCTCTTTCGCCGCCTCCAGCCTGATTCCCGTACGTGACTCGAAGGATCCGAACGGGCCCTCCTTGATCTTCTCCGCCGACGCCTGGGCGGGGTTCGTCGCCGGGGTCAAGGCGGGGGACTTCTGACCCCATGACCGCCGGGGTCCGCCCCGCCGAGCAGCGGGGCGGACCAAGTGCAACAACCCTCCTTCCCAGACAAGTTGGCCGACTCCGCGACGCTCAAGCCCCTCGACCGAACCGACCGAGGCTCACCAAGTTGACCAAAACGCTGACAGCCACTACACGTACGCAACACGATGAGAGCGTGTAGCCACGCAAGATCCCGCAAGCGGCATGACAGGAGAAGTGGCCATGAGCCTAGAGTTCTTCGGGATCGACCCTGACACCGAGAAGGAGGGCTCTCCCACCGTGTGGGCGGACCTGGCTCAGCGTCGGCTCGTCATCCAGAGCTACACCCTCATCGGGGACGACTTCGCCGAGGTCAACGAGACCGAGTGGGTTGCCGGTCACAGGGTCGGCGTGCCATTCCACGAGTCCGTCATCAGCATCCCCGAGAGCATGATCCCGTTCATCAGGAAGGCCTGCGATGCAATCGAACGTGCCCGACTTCGAGACCCTGCTCAGGGAGACGACGAAGTCGGCCGTACACCTGGAGATGCGTGACGCCTACGGCGTCGGCGATGAGTCGTCGGGCTTCGCGCGCTGGCTTCGCACCGGGGAACGCGACAACAACCCGAATTCGGACTACTGGCGTGACTGGGTGGAGATGATCCGGGCCACGGTTGACCGTGGCGTGGTCATTCGGCGCGCGCGCATCGTCTCGGAGCCGGTGACCGACTATATCCGGTACGAGCACGGCGGCACGAACGTCAACCTTGCATCCGGCGAACTGGTGCGCTGGCTCCCGCGCCGACTGGCATCCGACATCGCACTGCCGGGTAACGACTTCTGGGTGTTCGACGGCAAGCTAGTCCAGTTCAACTATTTCACCGGGGCGGGTGACTGGGCTCAGCCTCCCAAGGAACTCCGGACCGAGCCTCAGGTGGTGCGACTGTGCGCCACCGCCTTTGAGGCCGTGTGGGACCGGGCCATCCCGCACGAGAAGTTCTCTGTCTGACCGTCCACACCACGAAATACCGGGCTACCTGCATATGTCGCCAGCCTCTGCGTCGTCCAGTGCCCAAGCTGCACGCAAGGCGGTCGCTGATCGTCTCCGGAACCTCCGCCTGGATGCTCAGCTCAACGGCCGGCAGCTGTCGGCACTCTGCGGGTGGCACCCGGCCAAGACCTCCCGCATCCAGGACGCCAGGATTGCACCGTCCGAGGCAGACATCCGGGCGTGGTGCGCCGCTTGCGGCGCCGAGGATCAGGTAGCCGACCTGATCGCCGCATCCCGCTCTGTCGAGTCCATGTACATCGAGTGGAAGCGGTTGAAGTCAGCCGGCCTTCGGAGTCTCCAAGAGTCCTACGCTGCTCTGTACGCGGAGACGCAGCTGTTCCGGTTCTACACGTCGGACGTGATCCCCGGTGTCCTCCAGACGTCCGCCTACGTGCGAGCGATCATGTCTCGGTCGGCCGGAAGCCGTTCCGAAGAGGACATGGAACAAGCCGTCGCAACGAAGATGGAGCGGGCCGGCATCATCCACCGTGGCCTGCACCGCTTCCTGTTCGTCCTTGAGGAGTCGGTACTGAGGTACCAACTCGGCGACGCAGAAGCCATGGCCGGCCAGCTTGGTCACCTCCTCACCGTGATCTCCCTGCCCCGTGTCAGTCTGGGAGTGATCCCGTTCGCCGCCCGCCGGACCCTGTGGCCCGTGGAGTCCTTCCGGGTCCACGACGAAGCCCGCGTACAAGTCGAACTTGTGACCGCCGCAGTCAATGTGACCACACCAAGCGAGGTGCGCCAGTACTTGGACATCTTCGCTGAGCTGCAAGCCCTGGCCGTGTACGGCGTCAAGGCAAGGACCTTGATCGCCGACGCCATCGCCTCTCTTGGGTGACGTCGCGCAACAAACAGCAATCTCGTTGAGTGTCTGGTTCCAGCCCTCCTACGGTCTCCTCACGCCCCACCGGACCTAGTGAAGGAGAGCGGGCCCACGATGAGTGCTGCCGCAAAGCGCGACCTCCCGAAGCGTCTCCAGAAACTCCCCGCCGAGGACGACGACGGCCCGCTCGTGGCTGAGCTGGTGTCGGCGCCGACGACCAGGCCGCCGAAGTTCCACGTCGTGGTCTACCTGGCCAAGCCGGGAACGGCCTTCCCCGAGCGGGAGATGCGCGACTGCGAGAAGTACGCGGACACCTTCGGCTGGGGCATCACGCTCACCGTCGTGGACGAGCACGCGAACGACAGGAGCCCGGAGGAGCGGCCGTTGCTCAAGGCCGCGTTGCAGAACCTCAAGGACCGGAAGGCCGGCGCGATCCTCGTCCCGAGCCGGGCGACGATCACCCCCATCGACGGGGAGTACAACGAGTTCGCCGGGGCGGTTGAGAAGGCCGGCGGGTTCATCCAGGTGGCGGCCCGGAGATGAGCCGGTACACCATCGTCCCCGCCGACTCCCCGGCCGGCACCAGTTTCCCGGTCTGGGCCGTCCAGGACCACAGGACCAACCGCCTGGTGCAAGCCCTCCCGCCCCGTCCCGAGCCGCTGCACTTCTACTCGTACGACTCGGCGCGGATCTGGACCCAGAAGAACGACGTCGACTGGGACGCCGCCTGATGCCTCCCATTCCGGTGAACATCCCACCATCGCACTACGAGGAGACCTCGTGACCATCACCGAAACGCAGCCCACCACCGCCGTCCGGCCGTGGGGTGCCGGCCGCCTCTCGCCCTACCCGACCACTACCCGGCTCCCGTACACCTCGGTCAGCATCGACGGGCGGACGCAGCTCGGCGTGTTCCGTGACCGATCCGGTCTGGTGGTCGAGATGGGCAAGCACGGCACCGGCACGGGAACCGAGACCAACACCACCACGAACTCGGACTCGCAGAACGACCAGGGCCACGACCAGGACAGTGCCAAAGACTGATGCCGACGACCGAGGAGAGGCCGGTTCTCGTGGTCACGGAAGCGGAGGACGTCACCGCTGACATGGTGATCGCAGAGCTGAACCGGCGTGATGTGCCGGTGGTCAGGTTCAACCCCGCCGACATTGGTGCGGGGCTCACGGTCTCGGCTCGGTTCGGTACCTGCCCGGCCCCCGTGGCCGGGCAGGTTCGTACCCCGTCGAGGATCGCTGACCTGGCCCACGTTCGGGCGGTGTACTGGCGCCGCCCTGTCTGGCCCGACTTCCACAACTCGGGTCTGGGCGACGACGACGCCCGCTTCGCCGCGGCTCAGGTTCGCTACGGGCTCGCAGGTATCCTGTACGCCTTGGACGGGCCGCTGTGGGTGAACCACCCCGTGAACGATGCGGCGGCCGACTACAAGCCCGCCCAACTCGCGCTCGCACAACGGCTCGGCCTGTCCGTTCCAGCGACGATCGTGACCAACGACCCGGACGAGGCACGGCAGTTCATCACGGCTCACGACCAGGTGATCTTCAAGACGCTGCGGTGGACTCCGTACGAGCGCGACGGCGTGCAGCTCACCGGGTGGGCGGAGCCGGCTTCCGCAGCCGAGCATGACGAGAGCGTGCGGGTGACGCCGCACCTCTTCCAGGCCCGCATCGACAAGGCCGCCGACATTCGCGTGCTGGTCGTCGGTCGGCGCACGTTCGCCGTCCGGATCGACTGTGACCTCCTGGACTGGCGCAGGGACTACTCCGCCCTTTCGTACACGGTGGTGGACCTGCCTGGCCGCCTGGACAAGGCACTTCACGACATCCTGGACCAACTCGGTCTCGTCTCCGGGTCGTTCGACCTCGCTGTCGACCGAGCCGGCGACTACTGGTGGCTGGAGCTGAATCCCAACGGCCAATGGGGCTGGCTGGAGCAGAAGACCGGCCTGGAGATGTCCGCCGCATTCGCTGATTTGCTGACACGAGGGAAGACGGCATGACCGACACCGCAACCTACCGGCGCGCCCTCGCCGACCGGCTTGAGGAGGCCGGCGTCCTGCGGACTCCGGAGTGGCGCGCCGCCGTCGAGGCGATCCCGCGCGAGGAGTTCCTCACTCCCGGGGTCTTCCTCCCGGAGGACGGCGGCCGGTGGCGGCCCGCCACCGCAGCGCGTACCGCGCCGACCGCCTGGGCGGAGATCGCCTACAGCGACGAGTCGTTGACCACCCAGCTCGACGGGCACCTGACCGCTGACCAGGCCCTCGGCCTCGTGACGGGCTCGCCCACGTCCTCGTCCACCATGCCCGCCACCGTGGTCGGCATGATCGAGCACCTGGACGTCACGGCCGGGCACCAGGTGCTGGAGATCGGCACCGGCACGGGATACTCCTCCGCGCTGATGTGCCACCGCCTGGGCGAGGACAACGTCACAACGGTCGAGGTGGATCCGGACGTCGCGGCGCGCGCCGACGCGGCGTTGGAAGCGGTCGGCTTCTCGACCTGGACCGTCGTCGGGGACGGGCTCCTCGGGCATCCTCGCCGCGCTCCCTATGACCGCGTGATCGCCACCTGCGCCGTCAACCGCATCCCGTACACCTGGATTCGCCAGACCAGGCCGGGCGGGATCGTCCTGGCGACGGTCGGCTCCTGGGGGTACGGGACCGGCCTGGCGAAGGTCGTGGTCAACGGCGACGGAACCGCTGAGGGCCGGATCGTCGACCGCTCCTCGTTCATGCAGGCGCGATCGCAGGCCGCCGCGCCGATCGCCGGCGACCTGTCCGCCCGCACCGCCTTTCCCGAGAGCGAGCGGCCCGCCAAGGTGCCGCCGACGATCCTCGGCGAGTGGATGCCGGCCTTCCTCGCCCAACTCGCCGCGCCCGGAGCCCAGTTCGTCCAGGCCACGGCGGCCGACGGCGCACAGCTCCTGTACCTCTTCGACCCAACGCGTGAGTCCTTCGCCGAGTTCATCCACGAAGGCGGGGCGTGGACGGTGCGCCAGGGTGGTCCCGTCACCCTGTGGGACGTCGTCGAGCGGGCTCTTCTCGCCTGGCGGGGCGCCGGTGGTCCGGACATCACCGCCGTACGGATCCACATCACCAGCAGGGCACACCGTTACTGGATCGGCGACGACGGCGCCCTCCGGTGGGAGCACCGCCTCGACCGCCCCGCTTGAGCCTGGGCGCGGGCCCGGCGGGCCCCGCGGGCCCGGTGTTCTCAGGCCGTCGCGGCGGTCGCGGCGGTGGTCGCGGCGATCACGGCGGCCATCATGAGCTGCATGTTCTTGATCGCCTCGCGGACGGAGTCGCCCGCCCAGTCGCCCGCGGCGATCTCGGCGAAGCGCGGCTCGACCTGCTTGCGCGGCAGGTCGGGGAAGGCCAGCCGGTGCAGCTTGGCCGAGTGCAGCAGGGCGATCAGGGCGGCGGTGCGCAGCTCCGGTTCGGCGCCGTCCAGGACGACGGCGGTCAGGCGCTCGCGCAGGGCGCGCTCCACGCTGCCGTCGGCCTCCGGGTAGTGCCGGACGGGGAAGATGCCGAGGACGCGGTGCCGCTCCTCGGTGACCAGGCCGCGCTCGCAGAGGCGCAGTTCGGTGTCCCGGAGCACGGTGGAGCGGTCCTTGGTGAGCCAGTCCGCGGCCTTGGCCTTGCCCGGTCGCTTGGTGCCGACCCACTCGTCGAGGCGCTCCAGTCGGCCGTCCAGCAGCGGGTCACCGGTCGGAGTGCGGTCGACCACGGCGAGTCGGCCGTCGGCCACGTCGACCCGCCCGGCCAGCACCAGTTCGGCCAACAGGCCGCCCGCGGCGGCCCAGGCGGTGTTCACGCCCTCCTTCGGGGCGCCGGTCCGGTCGTCCAGCGAGAGCAGCACCAGTTCCTCGGCGAGGGTGACGTGCATCGGGGGTCCTTCCTCTGTCATCGCCCGTCGGCCCTCAGCGGCGCGGAGCGGCTCTCATGATCGCAGGGCCTCGACCAGGCGCCGGGCCCGGGTGTCCTCCGCCAGCAGCACCCTCAGCAGCGGCTCGGCGCCGCCGTCCGCCGCGCCGCCGGACAGGTAGGCCTCGACCGAGCGCGGGTCGGCGGGGAGCGTCACCTGTCCGGCGTCGAGGGCGGCGTGGGCCCGGGCGTAGTCGAGGCCGAGCCCGGCGAGCAGCTCACCGGCGTTCGCCTCGGGCGCCAACTCCGGCTCCTTCCCGGCCACTTCGTGGAGCGCGAGAAGGGCCAGCAGGACGTGCTCGGTGCCGGGCGTGCGGCGGCCGAGGCGCTCGGCCTGGGCGTCCGCCTCCAGACGGATCCAGGCCGAGCGCCCGGCGGATCCGGGCGGCAGCAGTCGCTTCCAGCGCGGGGCCCGGTGGGCGCGGCGGGCGAGCAGCGCCTCCCGGGTGGGGCGGAGCAGGGCGGCGGAAGCGCCGTCCGGCCCGTCGGCGCCGGTCCCGCCCTGCGGCTGCCGTTTCGACTCCAGCTCGGACGTCTCCATCGAACCCCTCCCACGGATGCGGCTTTGCCTGAACGATACGCCTACTTTGCTTGTTCTTTGCTATTTTCCGCACGTCAAGAAGGCGTCAGGATCGACCCGGCACGGAGCAGTGCACCGCCGCACCGAAGGCGATCTTCCCCGCCCGATCGAAAGTCATTCCTATGATCGTCATACCCTGCCCGGTGCACCGGCAGACGGAAGGCCCGGGTGCGCCGCGTTGTTGCTACCGGGTGGACCCGGACCTCCGGAAGGGGTGAACTCCCTTGACCGACACCATCCCCGGCCCCGAGCGCGCGCCCGGGGCGGAATCGCCGTTGGACGCCTACTCCCGGATCGTCACGTCCGTGGCCGCCGCCATGACGCCGAGGCCCTCGCCGACCCCGGCGCCGTCATGGCCTGCTTCACCGCCGACCAGCTCCCCGTCCTCAGCACCCTGGCCCGCGAGTTCGCCGTCTGCGACCGCTGGTTCTCCGCCCTGCCCGGGCCGACCTGGCCCAACCGCTTCTTCCTGCACGCGGCGAGCTCCGCCGGCCTCGACCACAGCCCCGACCCGGTCGACACCGTCCGGTCCAAGCTGAGCGGCTACACCTTCGAACACGGGACGCTCTACGAGGCCCTGGACGGCAAGGGCCTCCCGTGGCGCGTCTACGCCGGGGACGCGCTCCCCCAGGTCAGCGCGCTCGCCGGGATGGACCTGCCGACGACGGTGGAGCACTACCACCACCTCGACGACCTGGCGGAGCACCTCCAGGACCCCGCGTACCCGGCCGCCTACACCTTCATCGAGCCGAACTACGGCCACGTCCTCACCCACGGCGGCGACTTCCGCTGCGGCAACAGCCAGCACCCGCTCGACGACGTGACCGACGGCGAGGCGCTGATCAAGTCCGTCTACGAGGGGCTGCGGCGCTCGCCGCTCTGGGAGTCCAGCCTGCTCGTCATCACCTACGACGAGCACGGCGGCTTCTACGACCACGTGCCGCCGCCCGCGGCCGTCCCGCCGGGCGACCGCACCGACCCGGAACACAGCGCCCACGGCTTCCGCTTCGACCGGCTCGGCGTCCGGGTGCCCACCGTCGTCGTCTCCCCGTGGATCCCGGCCGCCGCGCCCGCCGGCACGGACAGCAGCACGGACGGCGGCACGGGCAGTGGCACGGACGGCGGCACGGACGGGCGGAACTGCAACCTGATCGACCACACCCAGTACGACCACGGCTCGCTGCTCGCCACCGTCGAGCGACTGTTCGGACTGGCCCCGCTCACCGACCGCGACGCCCGGGCGAACGACTTCCTCCACCTGCTCTCCGCCGACGCCCCGCGCGAGGCGCCCCGCACCCTGCCCGACCCGGCCGAGTCGGGCGTCTCCTGGAAGGCGGAGGCCGCCGGGCCGGCCGATCCCGGCCGGCCCGTCACGGCGACGCTGCGCGGGTTCGTCGAGACGGCCGCGATCCAGGAGGCGCGCCTGCACCCGCAGGAACACGACCGGATCCGCCAGCGGGCCGCCGGGATCGCCACGGTGGCCGACGCCGAGCAGTACCTCTCGGACATCACCGCACAACTCGGTCGGGCCGGGCTGCGCATCGCCAGGCCGCCGCAGGGCTGACCTAGGGCCTGTCCGGCGGATCTTGCCAGGCGCGCGACGCCGGGCATCCCGCCTGGACGCACGCCCGAATCGCCCAAGTACGTCCAGTACGAGGCCGACTCGGGCGCACGCCCAGCCGGGCGCCCAACGCCGCGCGCTGATCTGCCAAGATCCGCCGGACAGGCCCTAGACGCGCGGCGCGCGGCGCATCGTCCACAGGGGCGGGCCGTCGGCCGGCAGCCGGACCTCCTCCAGCACCTCGAAGCCGAAGTGCCGGTAGACGGCGAGGTTCTCCCGCTTCGAGGACTCCAGGTGGACCGGCAGCCCTGCCGCGTCCGCCCGGGCCAGACCGGCGCGGAGCAGTTCGGCGCCCCGGCCCCGGCCCTGGGCGGCGGGGTCCGTGCCGAGCACCGCCAGGTACCAGTGGGCCTCCTGGGGCGCGTTCGCGGCGGCCGCCTCGACGCAGTCCCGGAACCAGTCGGCCCGGTCGCCGAGCAGGGCGGCCAGCGCGCGGACCGTCCCCTCGTCCGGCACGGCCTTCTCCTGCGCCTCCGGCGCGACCCAGAACGCGGCCGCCTGCCCGGTGCGCTCGCACACCCCGTACGGCAGGTACTGCCGGGTGAGCAGCGTGGTGAAGTAGCCGGCCAGTGCGGCCGGGCGGGTGGCCTCCTCGGGGAAGAACCAGCGCATCATCGGGTCGTCGCCGAAGGCCCGGGCCAGCAGCCGGGCCGTCGCCCCGACGTCCTCGCCCGTCACGCTCCTCGGCCGGTCCGCGTTCGTCATCCGCATACGGACATCCTCCGCGTCCTTGCCCTCGGCCACCAGGGTGGGGGCACCAACTCGGCCACGGCGCGCAGCACATGACGGAACGGGAGCGGTGCGCGGGAGGGGCGGTGGAGTGGCCGCTGCGGGCGGCGGGCCCGCGGTCCGAACGTCGGCCACTCCACCGCGGGGCACCGGGGCGCCCCGTCCTTCACCTGTCCTCCACCGGTCGCCGCGGGCTCCGGAGTACCGGCCGGGGCCCGGGGGTTCGGCGGCAGCCCGGCCCCGGGGAGGGGGTGGGCCGTCCACGGGGCGCCTCAGACCGTACGGTCCGGGCGCAGCAGTGCCACCCGGACCCTGCGGCGGGGCAGCGCCGCGGGCAGCGGGAGCAGCAGGGCCGCGGCGGTGAACGCCGCGTAGTGCCAGGTCTCGGGCCAGGTGCCGGACCAGCCGAGCTCGCCGTGCCGGTGCTCGGCGAAGGCGTTGCAGCACAGCCAGGCGGCCAGGCCGACCAGCGGCGCGGCCCACGGGCGGGAGAAGTGTCCGACCAGGACGCACAGCGCCAGGTAGGCGGCGAGCGCGGGCGTTCCGGAGTGCAGGGCGCCGGCCCGGCCGAGGGCGAGCGCGAGCAGCCCGCCGCCGAGCAGGGCGGTGGTGCCGGAGGTGCCGGGCGGGAGCCGGTCCAGCACCGGCCGGTAGCGGCTGCCGCCGGGGCGCGCCGAGTACATCCGCACCCGTCACCGGCCCTTCGCCGCGAGCGGTTCGGGCGCCGGGGCGACCGGCAGGTGCCAGCGGGTGCGGCGGTGGAGCGCCTCCAGGTCGTGCAGCAGCTCGGGCACCGGGACGACGAGGACGGGGCAGCCGGCCCGGCGGGCGCAGTACGCGGACACCGACCGCCGCAGCCGGCGGCGCAGCGGGCCGCCGCTGCGGCCGAGCACCAGCAGGTCGTCCGGCCGGTCGGCGACGTGCGCCAGGGCGGGGCCGCTCTCGCCGCGGATCACCACGGGCTGCATCGGCACGTCGGGGCCGTCCGCGCCGAAGGCCGCCTCCAGGGCTTCGTCCAGGCGCCGCTCGGCGGCCTCCCGTACGGCGGCGAGCAGCTGCGGGCAGGGCGAGCGGCGGTAGCCGTGTTCGCCGCCCGGCGGCTCCCAGGCGAGCACCGGCCACAGCACCGCACCGCGGTCGCGGGCCTCGGCCAGGCCGCGGTGGAGCGCGGCCAGACTGCCCAGTGACCCGCTGACCCCGACCACCACCCTGGGTGCCGTGCCGTCCTGGTGCCGTCCGTCGCCGTGCATGATCCGTCCTCGTGTGGTTCGGTCCTCCGTCGCTCCCCACCCAATCGCCTCCCGGCCGCCCGCCCGGCGCCCATTGACGCCTCCCTGACGCCCCGGACGGCGTTCCGTACGGACTCCATACACGGATCGGCGCTCCCCGCCACACGGATCGGCGCTCCCCACCGTCCGGTGCGCCCTCCGGGGGCAACCCGGTCCTTCCCGGCGAGGCGCGCCGCTCGAACGGTTATGCATCCGGCATGACCATCACTCTTCGCGCCGTCCTCGGCCTCCCGCTGATGACCGCCGCCGCCCTGGCCCTGACCGCCGTTCCGGCCGCCGCCGCCACCGGGGACCTGGCCATCAACGGCACCATCCAGACCGATCCCTCCGGCTGCTACGCCCTGGACGAGGGCGGCAGCATCATCGACAACCTCACCGACCGGGCGGTGGAGATCCACTCCGGCGCGGACTGCGGCGGGGAGGTCCTCGACACCGTCGCGGCCGGCGACGACACCCGGGTCACCGGCGCGCAGAGCCTCTACGTCCCCTGAACCGTCCGTCCCTGCGCGGTCGGTGGCACCATGACCGAATGGTGCTATCGTCACTAGCACCATGTTGCTGAAGCTGGACCTTGGCGACGCCCGCCCCCTGCACGAGCAGGTGGCGGGCGCGATCAGACGGGCCGTCGCGGAGGGCGAGTGCGCCCCGGGCGACAAGCTGCCGCCCGCCCGGGAGCTGTCCCGGGCCCTCGGCGTGAACACCAACACCGTGCTGCGCGGGCTGCGCGCCCTGCGCGACGAGGGGGTGCTGGAGTTCCGCCGGGGCCGGGGCATCACGGTCGCCACGGATGCCGACACCCGTAGCGAACTGGTCGAGCGGGTACGGCAGTTGGTCGCGGACGCGGCCGAGGCCGGCTACAGCAGGAACGATCTCGTGGATCTGATCAGGGGGATGTCGTGAAGGACGAAGCAGCCGCCGGGGAACCCGCCCCGGACCGGCCGGTGCGCCGGACGGCGCTGTGGGGGGCCGGGGTCTGGATCCTCGGCGTGACGGCTCTGCTGGTGGCACTGCCGCTGACCGCCCGGGACCGGCTGCCGGAGCAGGTGGCCACGCACTGGAGCGGCAGCCGGCCGGACGGCTCGATGCCGCTGACGGCCGCGGCACTGTTCCCGGCCGTCGTCTGGCTGCTGGTCGCGGCCGGTCTGGCCACCGCGCTGCGCTTCCGGCCCGGCCCCGCCCGCGGCGCCGCCGCTCCGGTGCTGGCCGCCACCGGGGTGCTGCTGAGCGGGGCGCAGGCCTCCGTCGTGCGCGCCAACCTGGACCGGGCCCGCTGGCAGGACGCCGCGCCGATGGGCATCGAGGTGCTCCTGATCGCTCTCGCGGCGGGCCTGGCGGGCGTGCTGGCCTGGCTGGCGACCCGGCCGGCCGCCGACGGGCCCGCCCGGCCCGGCGCCCCGGTGCTGGAACTCCGGGCCGGTGAGCGGCTGGTGTGGCTGTCCCGGGCCTCCAACCACTGGATGCAGGTGGTCGCCGCCCTGATGGGCCTGCTCACGGCGGCAGGCCTGCTGCTCGCCGCGGCCGGGCGCACCGAGTCCGTGGACTGGGCGTCGGTGGTCCTCTTCGGCCTCGGCGCCCTCGCCCTGCTGCTCTGCTCCTCGGTCCGGGTCCGGGTGGGCGACGACGGCCTGCACGTCGGCTTCGGCCCGTTCGGCCTGCCCGCCCGGCACCTCGCCCCCGAGGACATCGCCTCCGCCCGGGTCGGCCGGCTCAACGCCCGTCAGGCCGGCGGCTGGGGCTTCCGGGTCTTCCGCGGGGGCACCAGCGTCTTCCTGCGCTCCGGCGAGTGCCTGGTGGTCCGCACCAGGCGCGGGACGGACTTCGTGATCAGCGTCGACGACGCCGAGCGCGGCGCGGCCCTGCTCAACGCACTCGTCGAACGGGCCGGCGCCCCGACCGGCTGACCCCGCCCGACGCGGCCCGCTGAGCCCCGCGCCCGACCCGCGCCCGGCCCGCCACCCCTGAGCAGCGCTCCGGTGGCGGGCCGGTCCGTCCGCCGCGAGGCTGGTGCGCGGTCGGACCGGCGCGGTCGGCCCCGGCAGGGCGGACGAGCGGACGGACGGTGGTAGGGGTGACCGGCGGCGACGGCGGTTTCCCCTCCCGCGGGGTGTGGCGCCGCCCCGGACTGCGCTGGGTGGACGTCCTGGTCGCCGCCGCCCTGGTGGCCGGGCTGTACGGGCTGCTGCGGCTCGCCCCCTCGCTCGACGCCCCGTTCCTGCCCGACCAGGCCCCCGCCACCGTCTCCACCGACCCCGCCCAGCTGCCCTTCTACGCGGTGCGCTCGCTGCTGCGGATGTTCGTCGCCCTGATCGCCTCGGTGCTGTTCACCTTCGTCTACGCGACCGCCGCGGCCCGGATGCGGCGGGCCGAGAAGGTGCTGCTGCCGGTCCTCGACATCCTCCAGTCGGTGCCGATCCTCGGCTTCCTGTCGATCACCGTCACCGCCTTCATCAACCTCTTCCCCGGCTCCACCCTCGGCCTCGAATGCGCGTCGGTCTTCGCCATCTTCACCTCGATGGCCTGGAACATGACCTTCGCGTTCTACTACTCCCTGGTCAGCCAGCCGGGCGAACTGGACGAGGCGGCCCGGGTGATGCGGCTGACCAAGTGGCAGCGGTTCTGGCGCCTGGACGTGCCCAGCGGCATGATCCCGCTGGTCTGGAACGGGATGATGAGCTTCGGCGGGGCCTGGTTCTTCCTGGCCGCCTCCGAGTCGATCAGCGTGCTCAACCACCGCTACGCGCTGCCCGGCATCGGCTCCTACGCGGCCACCGCCATCGGCAACGGCGACCTGGGCCAGGTCGGCATCGCGATCGGCGTGATGGTCGTGATGGTGATCGGCGTCAACGTGCTGTTCTGGCGGCCGATGACGGCCTGGTCCGAACGCTTCCGGGTGGAGGAGTCGGAGGCCGCCGACCGGCCGCGCAGCCTCGTCCTGGACCTGCTGCGCCGCTCCAGCCTGCCGGAGCTGGCCGCCCGCCCGCTGCGGCCGGTCGGGCTCGCGCTGGACCGGGCCACCCGGGTGTTCGGCCTCGCCGAGCACCCGCTCGCCCGGCCCGCCTCCCGGGAGCGCACCGGGGACGTGTTCTTCGCCGGGGCGGTGGCCGCCGTGGTGGTCCTCGGCGCCTGGAAGGCCTTCGACTACGTCCGCACCACCGTCGGCCTGGGCGAGTTCGGCCACGCCTTCGCGCTCGGCGCGGCCACCTTCGGACGGGTGCTGGTGCTGCTCGTGGCGGCCACCGCCGTCTGGGTGCCGGTCGGGGTGTGGATCGGCATGAACCCGAAGGTCACCCGCTTCGCCCAGCCGGTGGTGCAGGTGCTGGCCAGCTTCCCGGCGAACTTCCTGTTCCCCTTCGCCACCGCCGCGTTCGTCGCCCTCGGCATCTCGCTGAACCTCGGCTCGGTGCTGCTGATGGCGCTCGGCGCCCAGTGGTACATCCTGTTCAACGTGATCGCCGGGGCCTCCGCGATCCCCAGCGACCTGCGCGAGGCGATGACCGGCTTCCAGGTCCGGGGCGGGCTGCGCTGGCGGGCCTTCGTCCTGCCGGCGGTCTTCCCGTACTACGTCACCGGCGGCATCACCGCGGCCGGCGGCGCCTGGAACGCCTCGATCGTCGCCGAGGTGGTCGACTACGGCGCGCACCACCTGACCGCCACCGGGCTCGGCTCGTACATCGCCGACGCCACCGGCACCGGCGACTTCCCCAGGATCCTGGTCGGGGTGAGCGTGATGAGCTGCTACGTCGTCGCGCTCAACCGGCTGCTGTGGCGCCGGCTCTACCGGCTCTCCGAGACCCGCTACGCCCTCTGAGGAGACTCCGCACGATGACCGCCGCCCCCGCCCGCGCCACGATCGTCGAGGCTTCCGCCGTCACCAAGACCTTCACCACCCCGGACGGACGGGCCCTGCCGGTGCTCGACGACATCGGCCTGCACCTGGCCGAGGGCGAGATCGTCGCCCTGCTCGGCAAGTCCGGCTCCGGCAAGTCCACCCTGCTGCGCTGCCTGGCCGGGCTGATCGCGCCCTCCTCCGGGACGGTCACCTACCGGGGCACCCCGCTGCGGGCCGCCAGCCCGGGGGTGGCCATGGTGTTCCAGTCCTTCGCCCTGCTGCCCTGGCTGACCGTCCAGCAGAACGTCGAACTCAGCCTCCAGGCACGCGGGGTGGGCGAGGAGGAGCGGCGCGAGCGGGCGCTGCGGGCGATCGACCTGATCGGCCTGGACGGCTTCGAGGGCGCCTACCCCAAGGAGCTGTCCGGCGGGATGCGCCAGCGGGTCGGCTTCGCCCGGGCCCTGGTGGTCGAACCGGACGCGCTGTTCATGGACGAGCCGTTCTCCGCCCTGGACGTGCTGACCGCCGAGAACCTGCGCAACGAACTGGTCGGCCTGTGGGAGGGCCGCGGGGCCCCGGTCAAGTCCATCCTGATCGTCACCCACAACATCGAGGAGGCGGTGCTGCTGGCCGACCGGATCCTCGTGCTGTCCTCCAACCCCGGCCGGATCCGCTCCGAGCTGACCGTCGACCTGCCCCGCCCGCGCGACCGCCGCACCCCCCAGTTCGAGGCCCTGGTCGACACCGTCTACGGCATCCTCACCGGCCGCGAGGAGCAGCCCGCCACCGAACCCGCCGCCCGACCGGCCGTCACCCCGATCACCACCCCGCTGCCGCCCGCCACCGTCGGCGGGCTGGCCGGCCTGCTGGAGATCCTGCTGGCCATGGGCGGTGAGGAGGGCCTGGCCGAGATCGCCGACGAGCTCAACTTCGAGGTCGACGACCTGCTCCCGCTGGTCGACGCCGCCGTCCTGCTCGACCTCGCCGGCACCACCGACGGCCGCTTCGCCATCACGGCCGCCGGCCGCGAGTTCGCCGCCGCCGACATCCTCACCAGGAAGCAGCTGTTCGCCCGCCAGGCCGCCCGCCGGGCGCCGCTGGTGCGCGCCGTCGTCCAGGCCCTGGCCGCCACCCGGGACCACAAGCTCCGCGAGGACCTCTTCCTCGACCTGCTGCGGTCCGGCTACGACACCGCGGACGCCCGGCGCCAGTTGGAGACCGCCATCGACTGGGGCCGCTACGGCGAGCTCTACGACTACGACGCGGACGACGCCGAGTTCCGCCTCGAACCCGGCGCCGAGGCGGCGCTGTAGACCGAGGCGGCGCTGTCGGCCGAGGCGGCGCTTTCGGCCGAGGCGGCGCTTTCGGCCGAGGCCTCCTGGTGGACTGACGCCGCGTGGTGGAGAAGCGCCAAACCACCCGATTCGGTGGTGGGTCGATCTCCGGTTGCGGGTACACCAGTTGACGGCCAACCATCGCGCTCACCAGCGAGGAGGCATCCGTGACCGACGACCGGAGTGCCGCGAACACCGTCGCATCCCCCGAGTCCCGACAACAGACCGTCCAGGACGAACGGACCATCACCTTCCTGCGCTTCGGCGTCGGCGCGATCGGCGTGCTGCTGCCACCGGCCCTGCCCCTGGGCAACTGGCTGGCGGACGAGCTCACCGGGCGGGCCACGGACGGCTTCTGGCCCGCGTCGATGAGCGCCGCCTACTACGGCGGCACCCGGAACGTCTTCGTGGGCGCCCTGTGCGCGCTCGGGGTGTTCCTGATCTGCTACCGGCTGGACCGGCGGGACGACCGGTGGAGCACGGCCGCCGGGGTGTTCGCGCTCGGCGTCGCGCTGTGTCCGACCGCGCCGTCGGACCCGACCGGGTTGCAGCGCACGGTCGGGGTGTTCCATCTGGCCTTCGCCGGGCTGCTGTTCGTGATGCTGGCGCTGTTCTGCCTGTACTCCTTCCGCAATCCGCGCTCGGCGCAGCCCGCCCGGGTGGCGACGGCGTACCTGGCGGCGGGGGTGCTGATCCTGGTCGCCCTGCTGGCGGCGGTGGTGACGGGGCTGTCCGGGTTCGGCTCCGACTGGGCGGTGCGGCCGGTCTACCTGTGCGAGTGGGTGGCGACCTGGGCGTTCGGTGCGGCCTGGATCGGTGCGGCGGTGGAGCTGGCGGCCGGGCGGGACGGCCGGGCGGGGGCGCTGCCCCGGCAGGCGGTGGGGCTGGAGGCGCGCAGTCCGGAGGCGCCCCTGGCCTGAGCCCTCGTCATACCGTCACACCGGCGAACCGTTACCATGCGCACCAAGACCGGCCGCCCTGGCGCCCGGTGACGGATGCCCGAAGCAACGGGGAGCGAGAGCGTGACGGACGAGCACTACCCCTCGATCGACCTGCGGATGGACGTGCCGCACTCCGCGCGGGTCTACGACTACCTCATCGGCGGGAAGACCAACTTCGAGGCGGACCGGGCCGCCGCGCACGCCTCCGTCCAGGCCTGGCCGGCGCTGCCGACGTCCATGCGGACCACCCGCGCCTTCATGCAGCGCTCGGTGCGCCACCTCACCGAGCAGTACGGGGTGCGGCAGTTCCTGGACATCGGCACCGGCATCCCCACCTCGCCCAACGTGCACGAGATCGCCCAGGCGATCGCCCCCGAGGCCCGGGTCGGCTACGTCGACAACGACCCGATCGTGCTGACCCACGCGCGCGCCCTGATGGACAGCACGCCCCAGGGGCGCACCTGTTACGTGGACGCCGACTTCCGGAACCCGGAGTCGATCATCGAGGACCCCCGGCTGCGCGAGGTGCTCGACCTCTCGCAGCCGGTGGCGCTCTCGCTGATCGCCATCGTCCACTTCGTGCTGGACGAGGACGACCCGCAGGGCATCGTCCGCCGGTTCATGGACGCGCTGGCGCCCGGCAGCTTCCTCGCCCTCACCGTGTTCACCGGCGACACCGACCCGGTCGGGGTGGGCGGGGTCGGCCGGGAGTACAACGCCCGGGGCATCCCGCTGCAGATCCGCGACCGGGCCGAGACCGAGGCCTTCTTCGACGGCTACCGGCTGCTCGACCCGGGCGTCACCCTGGTCCACCACTGGCGGCCGGACCCGCACGCCCCGGCGGTCCGCGACCGGGACATCGCGATGTACGCGGGCGTGGCGGTCAAGGACTGAGCCCCGGAAGGGCGGGTCCGGTCAGCCGGGGACGGTGACCAGGCCCGCCTCGTAGGCCAGGATGACCAGGTGGACCCGGTCGCGGGCGTCCAGCTTGGCGAGCAGCCGGGTCATGTAGGTCTTCACCGTGGCGATGCTGAGCACCAGTTCGGCGGCGATCTCGGTGTTGGACAGGCCCCGGCCGACCAGGGTGAGGATCTCCCGCTCCCGCTCGGTGATCGCCTCCAGCCGCCGCGCGGCGGCGGCCGGTGCGGGCTTCGGCTGCTGGGCCGCGAACGCCCCGATCAGCCGCCGGGTGACGCTCGGGGCGATCAGCGCCTCCCCCGCGGCCACCACCCGCACCGCGGCGAGGATGTCGTCCAGCGCCATGTCCTTGACCAGGAAGCCGGAGGCCCCGGCGCGCAGCGCCGCGTACACGTGCTCGTCCTCGTCGAAGGTGGTCAGCACCACCACCTTCGTCGGCCCGCCCGCCGCGGTCACCCGCCGGGTCGCCTCGATGCCGTCGGTGCCCGGCATGCGGATGTCCATCACCACGACGTCCGGCCGCAGTTCGGCGGCCAGCCGGACGGCCTCGGCGCCGTCGCCCGCCTCGCCGACCACCTCGACGTCCGTCGTCTCGGTGATCACCATCTCCAACGCGGCCCGCACCAGCGGCTGGTCGTCGGCCAGCACCACCCGGATCACGCGGTCACCCCCTCGGGGAGCGGGACCGGCAGCCGGGCGGCGACCCGGAAGCCGCCGTCCGGGCGCGGCCCGGCCTCGAACTCGCCGTGCAGCAGGGCGACCCGCTCGCGCAGCCCGGCCAGGCCGAAGCCGCTGCCGGGCGCGTCGCCGTGGCCCCGGCCCCGGTCGGTGACCTCCACCCGGAGCTCCTCGGCCCGGCTGCGGTCGACGGTCACCAGGCACTCGGCGGCCCGCGCGTGCCGCACCACGTTGGTCACCGACTCCTGGATGATCCGGAACGCCGAGAGGTCGATCTCCGGTGGCAGCGGCCCCGGTTCGCCCGTGCGCCGCACCTCCACCCGCACCCCGGCCGCGGTGGTGGCCGCGGCCAGCCGGTCGAGGTCGGCCAGGCCCGCCGGGACGGTGTCGGACACCTCGCCGTCGGCCTGGCGCAGCGCGACCAGCATCCGGCGCAGGGCGGCGAGGGTCTCCCGGCCGGCCGCCTCGATCTCGCCCAGGGCCTGCTTGGCCCGCTCCGGCCGGCGGTCGATCACCCGGCGGGCCGCACCGGCCTGGAGGGCCACGATGCCCATGCTGTGCGCGACGGTGTCGTGCATCTCCCGGGCGATCCGCAGCCGTTCGGCGGTCACCGCCTCGGCGGCCACCCGGCTGCTCAAGGTCTCGGCGTGCTCCCGGTTCTGCCGCACCGAGCGCCCGGCCAGCCAGGCGACCAGGGCGAGCAGCGCGGCGCCGTCCGCCTCGCCGATGTGGGTGCCGGTGAAGATGCCGACGGTGTTGCCGTGGACCAGGCCCATGTGCAGCACCAGGAAGACCGCCGCCAGTGCGAAGGCGGCGCGCGAACTGCGGCGCGGGCAGCGGGCGGTGATCAGGAACAGTGCGACGTACACCGCCAGCAGTGCGGCCGGGGAGACCTGGGCCTGGGCCGAGAAGCCGTCGGTCTCCATCCAGGTGGCGAACAGCAGCAGGGCGACCGAGAGCACCGGCAGCCGACGCACCAGCGCCGCGCCGAGGAAGGCCACCGCCGTGTCGCCCAGGGTGAAGGCCAGGCCGCCGTGCAGGGCGGCGCCCCGATGCAGCCGGGCGGTGCCGCCGAGCAGCACGGCGGGGTAGGCGGCGGCCACGCACCAGGCGAGGGCGACCCAGGCCTCGGGCGGGACGCGCCGCAGCAGCGGGGGCGTCGGTGTGGTGGGCATGGCCCAAGATCGTAACGACGGGTGCGGGCGCCGTCATCCAGCCCTGGTTGTACGACCGGGGCCGACCTGCGGTGTCGACGCCGGTCCGATGCGGCCGCGGGGGCTCCCCCGGCATCGTGGTGGCCATGATCGAAGTCACCGAGCTGACCAAGCGCTACGGCCGCCGCACGGCCGTCGACCAGTTGACCTTCACCGTGTGCCCCGGCCACGTCACCGGCTTCCTCGGCCCTAACGGCGCCGGCAAGTCCACCACCCTGCGGATGGTGCTGGGCCTGAACGCCCCCACCTCCGGCACCGCCACCGTGGGCGGCCGGGACTTCCGCGGCCTGCCGCGCGGACTGCACGAGGTCGGCGCCCTGCTCGACGCCGGCGACGTGCACGGCGGCCGCACCGGCGGCGCCCACCTGCGGGCCCTCGCCCGCAGCAACGCGATCCCGCGCCGCCGGGTGGACGAGGTGCTCGCCGAGGTCGGCCTCACCGACGCCGCCGGACGCCGGATCGGCGGCTACTCACTGGGCATGAAGCAGCGCCTGGGCATCGCCGGGGCCCTGCTCGGCGACCCGCCCGTACTGCTCTTCGACGAGCCGCTGAACGGCCTCGACCCCGAGGGCGTGCTCTGGGTGCGCGGCCTGTTCCGCCGCCTCGCGGACGAGGGCCGCACCGTCTTCGTCTCCAGCCACATGATGGCCGAGATGGAGCACACCGCCGACCGGCTGGTGGTGATCGGCCGCGGCCGGCTGATCGCCGACGAGAGCCTCGGCGCGTTCGCCGCCCGGGCCGGCCGCGCCACCGTCCGTGTCCGCGCCGCGGAACCCGAGCGGCTGACGGCCGCGCTGCGGGCCGCCGGCGCCACCGTCCGCCCCGAGCCGGACGGCAGCCTCGACGTGACCGGGCTGGGCGTCGAACGGATCGGTGAACTCGCCCTGGAGCAAGGCCTGCTGCTGTACGGCCTGACCGAACGCGGCGCCTCCCTGGAGGAGGCCTTCATGGAACTGACCGCCGACAGCGTCGAGTACCTCGCCGGAGAGAACCGATGAACGCCCCCATGAGCACCCCCCTGCGCTCCTCGACCCCCGTACGCCGCGCCCGTTTCGGCGACCTGCTCGCTGCCGAGTGGCTCAAGTTCTGGTCACTGCGCTCGATCCCCTGGGTGCTCGCGGTCGGCGCGCTGCTCATCCTCGCCGCCAACCTCAAGTCCGCCCAGTACACCCACGACCACTACACGCCCGGCGACGGCGACCCGGCGGTGATGAAGCAGGAAGCCCTGAACGTCTCCTTCATCACCGGCTCCGCCGACGTCGTGATGCTGCTCGCCGGCGGCCTCGGCGCGATCGTCATCGCGGGCGAGTACGCGACCGGCCTGATCCGCACCACGCTGGCCGCCGTCCCCGACCGCCGGGCCGTCCTGCTCGCCAAGGCGGGCGTGCTGACGGCCGTTCTGCTCGGCTTCGGCGTGCTCACCGCGGGTCCGTCCTTCGCCCTCACCCAGGCGATCCTGGCCGACCGGGGCATCGGGCAGTCGATCGGCGACCCGACCGCCTTCCGGTACGTGGCGGCGGCCGCGCTGTTCGCCCCGGTCTGCGGACTGGTCGGGCTCTGCCTCGGCACCCTGATCCGGCACAGCGCGGGCGCGGCGGTGGGCACCATCGCGGTGCTGTTCTTCCTGCCCTCCGTCGTCACCGAGCGCTACCGGTGGAGCGCCGACCTCCTGCACGCCCTGCCCTTCCCGGCCTGGCAGCGCCTCGCCCGCACCACCCTGGCCGGGATGCGCCCGACCGACTACCCGGCCACCGTGGCCGGCTCCTGGACCAGCTACGCGGTGTGGGCGCTGGCCTCGGTGCTCATCGCGGTGGCGGTGATCCGGCGCCGCGACCACTGACGGGGCCGCGACCACTGGCGGAGCCGTCACCACTGACGGGCCCTGCGCTCTCCCGCCGGCCCGCCCACTCCTCGGCGAGGGCGACCAGCAGCGCCGCCAGGACCAGCCCGGCCGCGACCGTGACGCCCAGTTGGAAGGCCAGCGCCCAGTCCGGGCGGCGTCCCCCGGCGTGGGCGAAGAAGACCGAGCCGACGACCGCGATGCCGACCGCCGAGCCGACCCGCTGGGCGGTCTGCAGCACACCGCCGGCGCTGCCCGCCCGGGTCAGCGGGACGTGCTGGAGGGTGAGGGTCTGGTTCGGGGCGATCACCAGGCCGCTCCCCGCACCGGCCACCAGCAGCGGGCCGAGCGTCGTCCAGCCCACCAGCGGCCCGTCCCACAGCTGCACCGCCAAGGCCGAGGCCAGCAGGCCGCCCAGCACCAGCAGCAGCCCCGCCACCACCAGCCGGCGTCCGTACCGGCTCACCAGCCGCCCGCCCACCGCGGCCGCCACGCCCGAACCGACCGCGAAGGAGGTGATCGCCAGACCGGCCGTCAGGGCCGAGTAGTGGTGCCCGGCCTGGAGGTAGAGCGTGAAGATGAAGAAGATCGCGGTGAACCCGGCGAAGTACACCAGCGACAGCAGCACCCCCGCCGCGTACGGCCGCACCGCGAACAGCGCCATGCTGACCAGCGGTTCGCGCCGCCGCCCGTCCGGACGCTCCCGCGCGTAGTGGCGCTCCCAGCCGACGAAGGCCGTCAGCAGCACCGCCGCCAGCGGCAGCAGCAGCCAGCGGGCCGGGCTGTGCCACTGCTGCTCCTGGACGAACGGCAGCAGCAGGGCGACCGTCCCCGCGCCGAGCAGCAGCACCCCGACCGGGTCGAAGTCCCGCTGCCCGGCCCGCTCGCCGGCCGGGCGGGGCGGCGGCAGCAGCCGGTAGGCGACCGGCAGGGCGACCAGGCCGATCGGCAGGTTGACCAGGAACACCCAGCGCCAGCCGTCCTGCGGGCCGAACGCGTGGATCAACAGCCCGCCCAGCAGCGGTCCGACGGCGGTGGACAGCCCGATCGTCGCGCCCAGCGCGCCGAAGGCCCGGCCGCGTTCGGCGCCCTGGAACAGGGTCTGGATGAAGCCGGACACCTGCGGCACCAGCACCCCGCCGGCCGCGCCCTGGAACAGCCGGGCCAGCACCAGCCACTCCTGGTCCTGAGCCGCGCCGGCCAGCGCGCTGGCCGCGGTGAACAGGGCGAGCCCGGTGAGGAAGACGGCCCGCCGGCTGCGGGCGTCACCGAGCCGCCCGGCGGGGACGAGCACCAGGCCGAAGGCCAGCGCGTAGCCGCTGAGCACCCACTGCAGGCCGCTGTCGGACATGTGCAGTCCGGCCCGGACGGTGGGCAGGGCGACGTTCACGATGCTGACGTCCAGCAGGGTCATGAACCCGGCGACCAGGCAGACCGTCAGCGCCCGCCAGCGCCGCGCCTCCGCCCGCCCGCCGACGGCGGAGGCGCCGGGCGGCTGCGGGCGCGGGGGCTCCGCGTCGCGGGAGGGTGGGGCGGTCATGGGAGCCTCTTCCCGGTGTCCGGGGACTGGTGCCGGCTCTGCTCCGGCTCATCCTCACCTGCACCGGACCCCGCCGCCACCCGAACCCCGTCCGGCCCCGGGCGCGCGGGTTGCTCACCCGAACGGACGAACCGGATCGCGACCGGCCCCGAGCCGCCCGAGGCTGGCGGCATGACTGTCGCCACCGAGACCCAGCCCTCCGCCCCGCCGGTGCTCGACGTACGGCAGCGGAACGTCGTCTTCGCCACCATCGTGCTCGGCATGCTGCTGGCCGCCCTCGACCAGACCATCGTCGGCACCGCGCTGCCCACCATCGTCTCGGACCTCGGCGGCGCCGCCCACATGTCCTGGGTGGTCACCTCCTACCTGCTGGCCGAGACGGTGGCCACCGTACTGGCGGGCAAGTTCGGCGACCTGTACGGACGCAAGCTGATCTTCCAGGTCTCGGCGATCGTCTTCGTCGGCGGCTCGTTCCTGTGCGGCCTGTCCACCAACATGACCCTGCTGATCGCCTGGCGGGCCGTGCAGGGCATCGGCGCGGGCGGGCTGATGGTCACCGCCATGGCACTGATCGCGGACGTCATCCCGCTGCGCGAGCGCGGCAAGTACCAGGGCGCGATCGGCGCGGTGTTCGGCCTGGCCACCGTCATCGGGCCGCTGCTGGGCGGGCTGTTCACCGACCACCTGTCCTGGCGCTGGGCGTTCTACGTGAACGTGCCGATCGCCGTCGTCGTGGTGATCGCGGCCGCCCGGACCATCCCCTCGGTGCGCTCGGCGGTGCGGCCGGTGATCGACTACCTGGGCATCGCCCTGGTCTCGGTCGGCGCCAGCGCCCTGATCCTGGCGACCAGTTGGGGCGGCAACCAGTACGCCTGGGGCTCCGGGGTGATCATCGCCCTGTTCGTCGGCGGCGCGGTCGCACTCGGACTGTTCTGCTGGACGGAGACCCGGGCCGTCGAACCGATGCTGCCGATGCGGCTGTTCCGCAACCCGGTGTTCGCGGTCTGCTCGGTGCTCAGCTTCATCGTCGGCTTCGCGATGCTCGGCGCGCTGACCTTCCTGCCGACCTTCCTCCAGTACGTGGACGGCGACTCGGCGACCGTCTCCGGCGTGCGGATGCTGCCGATGGTGATCGGCCTGCTGATCGCCTCGATCGCCAGCGGCAACGTGGTCAGCAAGACCGGCAAGTACCGGCTGTTCCCGATCGCCGGCACCCTGGTCATGGCCGTCGGCCTCTACCTGCTGTCCCGGCTCGAACCCGGCACCGGCACCGCACTGGCCTCCCTCTACATGTTCGTGCTCGGCGTCGGCATCGGGCTGAGCATGCAGGTGCTGACCATCGCCGTGCAGAACACCGTCGACTACGCCGACCTCGGCACCGCCACCTCCGGGGTGACCTTCTCCCGCACCATCGGCAGCTCCTTCGGCACCGCCGTGTTCGGCACCATCTACGCCAACGGCCTCAAGACCGAACTCGCCGAGGGCGTCGCCGCCTCCGCCCGGCTCACCGGCGCCGACCCGGCCGTCCTGGTGCACGCCGCGGAGAGCCCGCAGGGCCTGCACAAACTGCCCGCCGCACAGGCCGCGCCGATCATCCAGTCGTACTCGGACGCCCTGCACACCGTGTACCTGTGGACCATCCCGGTGGCCGTGGTCGGCTTCGTGGTCGCGCTGTTCCTCAAGCAGGTGCAGCTGCGCGACACCACCCGGGCCGGCTCCACCGACATGGGCGAGGGCTTCGCCCAACCCACCACCAGCGACTCCGACCCGCACCTGGAGTACGCCGTCTGCAAGATCGTGCGCGACATCGACCTGGACACCGTACGGACCATCGTCGGCGACGCCGACACCCGCGTCGACCTCGCCGGCGCCTGGGCCCTGATGGAGGTGGCCGGCCACACCAAGGCCCTCGGCCACGCCTCCCTCGACCTCATCGCCACCCGCAAGAAGCTGCCGCCCGAGGTCCTCGAACCGGTCTTCGACCGGATGGCCGCCGAGGGCTACCTCACCCGCGACGGCGACCGCCTCACCCACACCGAGGCCGGCACCCAGGAGGTCCGCTCCCTCGCCCGCGCCTGGTCCGGCTGGCTCAACGCCCGCCTCGACGCCGACGCCGGCCGCCCCCGCAGCCCCCAGCTCCGCACCGCCGCCGACGCCATCGCCTGGCGCCTCCTCACCGAGGACCTCGCCAACGGCCTCCCGGCCACCGCCCGCCACAAGAACGGCGCCAAGGTCTGACGGCCCGCCGGCACCCCGCGAGCATCGAGGAAGGTACGGCTCAGGGCGCGAAGAATGCGCTTTCTCGCCCCCTCCCCCAGGCCCGAGGATGAGCAGCGAATCAGCCTGCCGGGAGGAAGAACCGTGTCCGCTGCGCCGCCCGCCCCGCCGTCCGCCGACTCCCCCGTCGAGCCGGGCCTGCTGCCGCTCACCGCCGAGGTCCGGCCCGAGGGCCTGGCCGTCGGAGGCGTCCTGCTGGAGCAGATCGCCCGCCAGCACGGCACCCCGCTCTTCGTCTACGACGAGGAGCACCTGCGCAGCCGCTGCCGGGAGGCGGTGGCCGCCTTCGGCCCGGGCAACGTGGCCTACGCCTCCAAGGCCTTCCTCTGTACGGCCATGGCCCGGCTGGTCGCCGACGAGGGCCTGCTGCTGGACGTCGCCTCCGGCGGCGAGCTGCGCACCGCCCTGTACGCCGGGGTGGAGCCGGAGCGCATCGTCCTGCACGGCAACAACAAGGACGACGGCGAGCTGCGCACCGCGATGACCGCCGGACTGCACCACATCGTGGTGGACAGCTTCGACGAACTGGAGCGGATCGAGCGGCTGCACCACGTGGAGGGCCTGCCGCCCGCCCGGATCCGGCTGCGGGTGGCGCCCGGCGTCGCGGCCGGCGCCCACGAGGCGATCCGCACCGGCGGCCACGACTCCAAGTTCGGCTTCGGCCTCGCCGACGGCGCCGCCGCGGCCGCCGTGCGCCGGGCCGCGGCCGCCTCCGCCGTCCGGCTGGAGGGCGTGCACGCCCACGTCGGCTCCCAGGTCCTCGACCCGGCCGAACTGGCCGACGGGGCCGCCGCGGTGGCCCGCTTCGCGGTGGACAGCGCGGTCGCCGGACTGACCGTGGGCGGCGGCCTCGGCGTCGCCTACGTGGGCGGGCAGAGCGCCCCGTCCTTCGCCGTCTGGGCGGCGCGGGTGCGCGCGGCGGTGCGCGGCGCGGGCTGGACGGGCGAGGTCGGCGTGGAGCCGGGCCGCTCGATAGCCGCCCGGGCCGGGCTGACCCTGTACCGGGTCGGCACCGTCAAGCGGATCCCGGACGTACGGACGTACGTCAGCGTGGACGGCGGCATGAGCGACAACCTGCGGCCCGCGCTGTACGGCGCCGGCTACGAGGCCTTCCTGCCGCGCTGCCCCGAGGCGCACCGTCCGTACCGGGCCCGGCTGGTCGGCAAGCACTGCGAGAGCGGCGACGTGATCATCGACGACGCGGCCCTGCCGGCCGACCTGCGGGTCGGCGACCTGCTCGCCACCCCGGTCACCGGCGCCTACGGCTACGCGATGGCCTCCAACTACAACAAACTGCCGCGGCCCGCCGTGGTCTTCGTCCGCGACGGCCGGGCCCGGCTGGTGGTGCGCCGGGAGACCGAGTACGACCTGCTGCGCCTCGACGTCGCGGGCGACGGCAGCACCACGCGGCCGGCCCCGGAACCGGCGAACGCCCAGCGGGGCGCCTGAGCCCCGGGGTTCCGGGGAGGGCCCGGGAGACGGACCCTAGTCTGGGCCGATGCTGAACAGCGCCCGCCTGCTCGTCCTGCTGGAGATCGCCCGTCGCGGCACCATCGTGGCCGCGGCGCAGGCGCTGCACCTCAGCCCGTCCGCCGTCTCGCACCAACTCGCGCGCCTGGAGCAGGAGCTGGGGGTCGCGCTGGTGGAGCGGGCGCCGCAGTCGCTGCGGCTGACGGCGGCGGGGGCCCGGCTGGCCGAGCACGCCCAGGCGATCGCCGACCTGATGGCCGTCGCCCGGGACGACCTGCGGGCGCACGCGGAGGCGGCGGCCGGGCTGCTGCGGGTCGGCTTCTTCGTCTCGGCCGGGCTGGACCTGCTGCCCCGGGCGCTGTCCGGCTTCGCGGCCCGGTACCCGCGGGTGGAGCTGGAGCTGGTGACGGGCCAGCCGCACGAGCTGGTGCCCGACCTGGAGGCGGGCCGGCTGGACGCGGCCGTGGTCTTCGAGCACCCGCTGGACCCGTGGTGCCGGGAGGCGGCGGTGCGGGTGCGGATGTTCTTCGCCGAGCCGCAGTTGGTCGTGCTGCCGCCCCGGCACCGGCTGGGGCGGCGCCCGGTGGTGCGGCTGGCGGAGCTGGCGGACGAGAGCTGGATCGGCACCCACGGCGGCGGCATCGGCGAGCCGGTGCTCGAACGCGCCTGCGCGGCCGAGGGGTTCCGCCCCCGGGTGCGCTGCCGCAGCGACCACTACCAGGTCACCGTCAACCTCGCCCGGGCCGGGATGGGCGTGGCGCTGATCCCCGCGCTCGGCCTGGCCGATGACACCGACGGGGTGCACGTCTGCCGACTGGACCACCCCCGGTTGCACCGCCGGATCGGGGTGGCCACCCGGGCCACCAACCGCAACCCGGTGCTGCACGCCTTCCTCGCCGAACTCGACGCCGCCGCAGCGGAGATCGGTTCGCTGCTGGAACGGCGCTGGGCGGGCTGAGCGCCTCCGGCGCCCTGCGCCGGGAGCTGCCGGTGTGTCATGCTTGCGCCGCCAGCATCCATTTCAGCTGATTGGACTCCGATGACCCGCCGGATATCCGCCCTCCTGATCACCGCCGCCGCCCTGCTGTCCCTCGCGGCCGCCTACGGCCAGCAGTCCGCGCCCCGCGCCGCCACCGTCGCCGAGGCCCCCGCCAGCACCGCCGGCGGCCACACCGCCGAGCGCTCCGAGCACCACTGACCGACGGCAGGCCCCCGGGCGGGGCGGGCTCGCCGGGCCACGACGTCTCAGCGGACCCGGAGCACCTCACCCGCCCGGGCCCCGGTCGGCCGCCCCCCGCGCACCGCGACCCGCCCGGCCACCAGCACCGTCTCCACGCCCTCCGGCGGCAGCAGCGGCCGTGCGAAGGTCGCCCGGTCCAGCACGGCCGCCGGGTCCAGCACGACCAGGTCCGCCACCGCGCCGTCCCGCAGCACCCCGCGCCCGTCCAGGCGGAAGCGCGCGGCGGGCAGTCCGGTCATCTTGTGGACCGCGAGCTCCAGCGGCAGCAGCCCCTGGCTCCGCCCGTAGTGGCCGAGCACCCGGGCGAAGCTGCCCGCCCACCGCGGGTGCGGGCGGCCGGGTTTGGGCACCCCGTCCGAGCCGATCATCGACAGCGGGCTGGCCAGCACCCGGCGGACGTCGTCCTCGCGCATCGAGTGGCTGATGATGGTCACCTCGCCCCGCCCCTCCAGCAGCAGTTCGCAGACGTAGTCCACCGGGTCCGCGCCGCGCTCGGCCGCCAGCTCGGCGATCCGCCGCCCCTCGGCGGAGCGGCGGGCCGGGGCGGCGGCAACCGAGATCAGGTCCCAGCCGCCGTTGCCGACGGTGTTCTCCCAGCCCTCCACCCCGTGCACGAGGTCCGCCCGGACCCGCTCCCGCACCTCGGGGCCGCCCAGCCGGGCCAGCAGGGCGGCGGGCCCGCCCTCGCTCACCCACGGCGGCAGCATCGCGGACAGCACGGTGCTGCCCGCGGTGTACGGGTAGACGTCGCAGAGCACGTCCACGCCCTCGGCGCGGGCCCGGTCCAGCCTGGCCAGGGTCCGGACGGTGGCGCCCCAGGCGTGCCGGCCGGCGGTCTTGTGGTGGGAGACCTGCAACGCGGCGCCGGAGCGCGCGGCGATCTCCAGGGCCTCCTCCAGCGCCTTCTCCACCTGGGACATCTCGTCCCGCAGGTGGGTCACGTACGGCTTGCCGTGGCGCGCGGCGACCGACGCCAGGGCGACGAGCTCCTCGGTGCCGGCGTAGCCCCCGGGCGGGTAGATCAGACCGGTGGAGAACCCGGCGGCGCCCTGGCCGAGCGAGCGGTCGAGCAGGTCGCACATCGCGGCCAGTTCCCCGGGGGTCGGCGGGCGGTCCGCGAAGCCCATCACCCCGGCCCGCAGGGTCCCGTGGCCGACCAGCGAGGCCAGGTGGGTGCACCGCAGGCCGGGCCGCTGCCCGGCGGCGAAACCGGCGAAGTCCCGGGCCGGGCGCACCGGCCCGAGGCCGAAGGTGACCCGCAGGTGCTCGGCGAGGGCGGGCAGCGCGGGGAACAGGCTGCTGCCGCAGTTCCCGGCGATCTCGGTGGTCACGCCCTGGAGCAGCGGGGCCAGCCGTAGCTCCTCGGTGCCGTGGTCCGCGCCGTCGAAGGTGGCGGTGAGGGCGTCGGAGTGGGTGTGGACGTCGATGAAGCCGGGGGTGACGACCCGCCCGGTGACGTCCACCACCTCGGCCGCGTCCACCGCCCCGACCCCCGGCGCCAGCACCGCCACCCGGTCGCCGACGACCGCCACGTCCGCCCGCCGGGCGGCAGCCCCGGTGCCGTCCACCAGGCTGCCGCCGCGCAGCAGCAGGTCGATCCGGCCGGACGGGGCACGGCGGTGCATCGGCGACTCCCTCGGGCCCCACGAGCGGTGGCGGTGGCGGTGGCGGTGTGCGCCGATGCTGACAGCCGGGCCGGTCGAACGGAAGATGCTGCAGCCATTCGCGCCTCAGCAACCACTTTCGTACCGCTGGCCCGTCGCCCGTTCCAGCCGCCCCGCCAGAGGGCCGGGGAGGCGTTGGTGGCGTCCAGCACCGTGCGCAGTGCGCAGTGCGCGGGCCAGGGGCACGCCACGGCGCCCTAGTGTCCTGAGTCCTTGATCCGTCGTTGGTCAGTGCATGGGACGTCCTGGGCCGAGGCTGGCCGAGCTGGTGTTGTCGGATCACGAGCGGCA
>NZ_JBHZCN010000103.1:0-31620 GCF_042755465.1 Kitasatospora sp. NPDC059160
GGCGGCCGAACCCGGGTGGGTGCCGGTGCCCGTGGCGCGGCTCAGGCCGCCGGCGGCACGACGGGCTGGGACTGGGTCGCGCAGTGGATGCCGCCGCCGCCCGCCGCGATGGCGTTGATCCGCACCGGGACGACGGTGCGGCCGGGGTACTCCGCCGCCAGGACCGCGCGGGCCGCGTCGTCGGCCGCGGCGTCCCCGAACTGGGGCATCAGCACGGCGCCGTTGGCGGTGTAGTGGTTGGTGTAGCTGGCCAGGAAGGACGAGCCGGTCCCGTCGATCTTCTGGTGGTCGGGGCCGGGCAGCTCGACGATCGTCAGCGGACGGCCCTTGGCGTCGGTGGCGCTCTGCAGCACCTGCTTGGCCTGCTGGTAGACGTTGACCCAGAGCGGGGCGGAGCCCGGCCCGGGCTTGTCGAGGATGACCCGGCCGGGCGCGCTGAACCGGGCCACGCAGTCGATGTGGCTGTCCGTGATGTCCTGGCCCGCCAGGCCGGCCACCCAGATCACCTTCTCCACACCGAGCGAGGACTTGAGCCGCTGCTCGACGTCGCCCTGGCTCAGCCCCGGGTTGCGGTTGGGGTTGACCAGTGAGCTGACGGTGGCGAGCAGGGTGCCCTGGCCGTCGGTCTCCAGTGAGCCGCCCTCGCCGGTGAAGGGCGCCTGGACGCGGTCGATCCGGTAGTGGGCGAGCAGCGCGGCGGCCGCCTTGGCGTCGTTGGCGAAGGCCTGCTCGTACTTGGTGCCGGTCTTGCCCCAGCCGTTGAAGTTGGTGTCCAGGCCGGCGACGGCGCCCGGGCCGACCAGGAAGGTCGGGCCGAAGTCCCGGATCCACAGGTCGTCGTTGGAGACCGGGAGGAAGGTGATGCCGTGGGAGAAGGGGATCGAGGCGGTGTTGCAGAGCGGGGTGGCAGCGGCCACCGACTCCGGGTTGATCACCATCACGACCGGCTCGAAGCGGGAGACCTCCTTGGCGAGGTTCGCGATGTCCGCCTGGACGGCGGGGAGTTGGGCGCCCCAGGCGGAGGTCGGTTCGGGCCAGGCCAGGAAGGTCCGGGCGTGCGGGTCGGTCTCGGCGGGCATCCGCAGCGTCGGCGCGGCGCCGGGGGCGGCGGCAGCGCCGGAGGCGTCGGGGGCGGCGGCGGTGGCGGAGCCGTCGGCGGCTCGGGCGGTGCCGGCCAGGAGCGGGCCGAAGGCCGCCAGGGGTGCGGCCGCGGCGCCGTAGCGCAGGAGTCGGCGGCGGGAGATCGCGGGGTGGTCCATCTGGGCCTCTCGCAATGGCCCAGGTCCAGACGTACAAGCTGCTCAGCATCGCCGAGATCGCCGACGAGCACGACGCGATCCTCGCGGCGATCACCGACGGTGACGCCGAACAGGCGGACCGCGCGCTCGCCGTCCACCTGGACCGGGCGAGCGCGCGGCTGCGCGAGCGAATGGGCTAGTCCCCGACCTTGAAAAGCCGCGGTCGGCTCGGCCGCCCGCGGGGGTTCATCGCCGGGCCAGCTCCGTGTCGACGGCGCCGCGGAGCAGTCGGCGGGCGTGGTCGAGGCTCAGCGAGCCGCTGAGCCAGCGCACGCTGAGGCCCTCGGTCAGGGCGGTGAGCCGTTCGGCGGCGGCCGCGTGGGCGGGGGCGGTGCCGGTGGGGTCGGCGCGGGCGAGCAGTTCGGCCACGTCGTGCACCCAGGTGTGGGTGGAGCGGGCGAGTTCCTCGCGCAGGTCGGGTTCGAAGACGGCGGTGGCCCGCAGCTCGCCCCAGGCGGTGCTGTTCTCGCGGACCTCGGCGGTGTCCTGGAGTTCGCGCAGCAGGACCCGTTCCAGGTCGGTGCGCGGGTCCTCGGCCCGGGCGGCGGGCTCCTGGTCGGCGGTGTAGTGGTCGGCGCGGTCGCTGATGAACTCCAGCGTCCGGCGCAGGGTGCCGGCCCGGTCGGTGAAGTGGTAGTAGATCAGCGCGGTGGACACCCCGGCCTCGGCCGCGAGCTCGCCCATGCGCAGTCCGCGGATGCCGCGTCGGGCGATGACGCGGGTGGCGGCTTCGAGTATCGCTGTCCGACGGTCCGACATGAGCGGTCACTCTACCGGGATTCGGGCCGGCTCGTTACACAATCCTGACGAAAATTTCAGGACTCCCTTCCGAGGGCTCCCCGAGACCGGCTCCCTGGTCAGCGCGCCGCACTGCCCTGGTGTAGACCGGTGGTCCGGGGTCGGCCGGGGTGTTCCGAAGGTGACCGAAAGGTAACTGTCCCCCAGGGGCTTGACTGAATTTTCAGTGCGGTGAAGGATGCGGGGCAACCCCCACACCTCCCACCTCATGCAGGGAGCGTTTCTTGAACACCCCCACCCCCTCAAGAAGAAGCCTGCTCCGCTTCGGCGCGGCCGCCGTGCCGCTGGCCGCCCTCACCGCGGCCTTCCCGGCCGCCGCACGGGCCGACGACGCCCAGGCGGCCACGGCCACGGCGACGGAATCGGCCACGGGATCGGCCACCGCCACCCCGCGGCTGCGGATGCCGGCCGAGAGCGACCGGCACGACCGCACCTTCATGGCCTGGCCCGCCCTCTCCTCGATCTGGGGCAACAAGCTCTCCGCGGTCCGCGACGACATCGCCCGGGTCGCCTACGAGATCTCCCGCTACGAGCCGGTCGTCCTGGTCGCGCGCCCCGCCCAGGCCGCGAGCGCCCGGTACTGGTGCGGCCCCGGCAGCACCTACGGCATCACCGTCGTCGAGATCCCCAACGACGACCTGTGGATCCGCGACTTCGGCCCGACCTTCACGGTCGCGCCCGGCACCGTCGCCGGGGTCGACACCCACTTCAACGGCTGGGGCAAGACCGGTACCCCCTACTACCAGCCCTTCGCCGAGGACGCCGCGGTCGCGGCGAGCCTGCTCGCCGAGTACGGCGTCAGCCGCGTCAGCGCCTCCTTCACCGGCGAGGGCGGCGCCCTGGAGACGGACGGCCAGGGCACCCTGCTGGCCACCGTCAGCTCGCTGGTCAACCCGAACCGCAACCCGGGCATGACCCAGGACCAGGTCGAACAGGCCTTGAAGACCAGTCTCGGCCTGGACAAGGTGATCTGGCTGGCCGGTCTGGCCGGCCAGGACATCACCGACGACCACATCGACTGCCTGGCCCGCTTCACCTCCGCGGGCCGGGTCGTCCTCGACAAGCCCGGCCCCGGCACCGACCAGGTCTGGATCGACGTCTACCAGCAGGCCAAGCAGGTCCTGCAGAGCGCGACCGACGCCCAGGGCCGCGCCCTGACCGTGGTGGAACTGCCCGGCCCGGACCGCACCCTGATCCGCGGCCGCGGCAAGGACTTCCTGTCCAGCTACACCAACTTCTACGTCGCCAACGGGTCGGTGTTCGTGCCCCAGTTCGGCGACGGCTACGCCGACGGCCTGGCCTACACCATCCTCCAGGCCGAGTTCCCCGGCCGCGACGTCGTCCAGATCAACATCGACAACATCGCCTCCGGCGGTGGCGGCATCCACTGCGCCACCCAGTCCCAGCCCGCCGTACCGGCGGTCTAGGCCCTCCAACCCCTCGGCGGCCCGCCCGGTACCCCACGGCGGCGGGCCGCCGAGGCCTCGGCCCCGCGGCCTGCCCGGCGGATCCCGCCGGGCCCCGGCGCCGAGCCCGCACCACAGCACCGCACCAGTTCCGAACGGAAGAGGAAACCCGTGACGTTCCGAATGCCCGCCGAGTGGACCGAGCACGAGGGCTGCCTGATGGCCTGGCCCGTACGGCCGGACCTCTGGGGCGACACCCTGGACGAGGTGAAGCGCGAGTACGCGACGGTCGCCCGCGCCATCGCCGAGTTCGAGCCGGTCACCATGGTGGCGCCGCCCGGCCACGGCGACGAGGCGCGCGAGCTCTGCGGCGAGGGCACCACCGTCGTCGAACTCCCGCTGGACGACTCCTGGTTCCGCGACAGCGCGCCGATCTTCGTGCTGGACGGCGAGGGCCGGCGGGCCGGCGTCGACTTCCGCTTCAACGCCTGGGGCCGCAAGCACCACCCCTGGGACACCGACGACCGGATCAGCGCCCTGCTGCTGGACCACCTGGGCGTCCCCGCCGTCCGCTCCGAGATGATCCTCGAAGGCGGCGCCATCACCGTCGACGGCGAGGGCACCCTGATCACCACCGAGCAGTGCCTGCTCCACCCCAACCGCAACCCGGACCTGAGCCGGGAGGAGATCGAGGACGAGCTCAAGGCCCGCCTCGGCGTCACCAAGGTGATCTGGCTGCCCTACGGCGGCGCGCTGGACACCGAGACCGACGGCCACGTCGACGGCGTCTGCGCCTTCGTCGCCCCCGGCAAGGTCGTCGTGCAGCTGCCCGCCGACCCCGAGCACCCGGACTACGTGCGGATGCGCGCCAACCGCACCGTGCTGGAGCACTCCACCGACGCCCAGGGCCGGCCCTTCGAGATCGTCGACGTCCCGCAGGCCGCCTTCGTCGAGGTCGACGGCAACCGGGTCGAGGTCGGCTACCTCAACTTCTACCTGGCCAACGGCGGCGTCGTCGTCCCGGTCGCCGACCACCCCGAGGACGCGGGCGCGCTCGCCGTCCTCGCCGCGGCCTACCCCGACCGCAAGGTGGTCGGCGTGCGCGCCCGGGTGATCGCCTACGGCGGCGGCGGCGTCCACTGCATCACCCAGCAGATCCCGGCCGCCCGGGCCTGACCCCCGGCCGCCCGGGCCGGCCCCCATCCGGCCCCCGTCCGGCCCACGGACGCGACCGCCCCACCGGCGCGTCCCCCGCGGACCGGTACGGCCCGCACCCCGTACCGCTCCGCACCTCCCGTTCCGCACCGATCGGAAGACCACCCTCATGACGCTCGCACCCGCGAGAGGCGCCACCAAACGCGGCCGGCTCGCCCTCGCCACCGCCCTGCTCTCGGCCGCGACCATGGTCGCCGCCTGCTCCGGCCCCCCGCGCGGCGGGGACTCCGGCCAGGCCGGCTTCCAGCTCTCCGCCTCCACCCCGCCCGCCAAGGGCGAGATCGACTCCTTCACCTGGGCCACCTACGCCGAGCCGCCGACCCTCGACTACATCCAGGCCTTCGACTACCCGCAGAACACGATCCTCTCCAACGTGTGCGAGAGCCTGATGCGCTGGACCCCCCAGCTCACCCTGGCTCCCGGCCTGGCCGAGAAGGCCACCAACCCGGACCCGACCACCTGGGTCTACGACCTGCGCTCGGGGGTGCACTTCCACGACGGCACGGTGATGACCGCCGACGACGTCGTGTACAGCCTCGGCCGGCAGACCGACCCCAACAACGCGGCGGCCTGGGCCCAGACCTTCCAGAACGTCGACTCCATCACCAAGACCGGCCCGCTCCAGGTCACCGTCAAGCTCAAGCAGGCCGACTCCCAGTTCCCGCAGTACATGGCCACCGCCGCCGGCGTCGTCGCCGCCAAGGCCGGCATCGAGGCCGCGGGCAAGGACTACGGCACCACCGGCAGCCTCGACTGCACCGGCCCCTTCAAGCTCGGCACCTGGGCCAAGGGCCAGTCGCTCGAACTCCAGCGCTTCGACGACTACTGGGGCACCAAGGCCAAGTCGAAGAAGGTCGTGTTCAGCTTCCTCACCGACTCCTCGGCCCGCACCAACGCGATGCTGACCGGCGACGTCGACGGCGGCTACCTCATCCCCACCGAGAGCTACGACCGCCTCAAGAAGAGCGGCCCGGGCACCCTCTACTTCGGCGAGGGCCTGAGCACCGTCAACGTCAACGTCACCAACATGCGGGGCGCGCTCGGCGACGTCCGGGTGCGCCAGGCGCTGTCGCTGGCCCTGGACCGCTCCGGCTTCGTCAAGACCGGCCTGGCCGGCTCCGGCACCGTCACCGGCTCCCTCACCACCAGGGCCGCCTGGGCCTCCGCCCCCGACGACGTCCGCAAGAGCGCCTTCGACGGCCTCACCCCCACCACCCAGGACATCGACAAGGCCAAGGCCCTGGTCAAGGAGGCCGGCGCGAGCGGCAAGACGCTCGTCATGGCCACCAGCACCATCGGCCAGGACGTCTCCCTGCTCGCCACCGCCGTCCAGGCCGCCGGGACGAAGATCGGCCTCGACATCCAGCTCAAGACGATCGCCCCGAACGCCTTCACCGCGCTGTTCACCGACGCCAAGGCGCGCGAGGGCATCGACATGTTCCCGGAGACGTACTACGACTCCATCACCGACCCGCTCGACCTGCTCGTCAACTTCCGCACCGGCGCCTACCAGAACTTCGCCGGCTACAGCGACAAGGCCTACGACGACCTGATCGACCAGGCCACCGCCGAGTACGACCCGGCCAAGCGCGGCGCGATCGAGGCCAAGCTCCAGCAGGCCGCCTCCCAGCAGCTGCTGTGGATCCCGGTCGCCGAGTGGCCCACCGCCGTGTTCCTCAACAAGCGGATCACCGGCGCCCCGACCACCATCTCGTACATGTACTACCCGTGGGCCGCCGATGTGGGGGCCGCACGGTGAGCTTCCTCCGATTCGCCGCCCGGCGGCTGGTCGAGATGGCGGTGACCCTGCTCGGTGCCTCGTTCGTGGTCTTCGGGGCCATGTACCTGGCGCCGGGCAGCCCCGCGAGCTTCCTCCTGTCGGGACGGTCGGCCTCGCCGGCCGCCCTCCAGGCGATCAACGAGCAGTACCACCTCGACGACCCCTTCCTGGTGCGGTACTTCCGCTGGCTCGGCCAGGTGCTCCAGGGCGACTTCGGCCGCTCCATCACCTACCGCACCGACGTGTCCAAGCTGCTCGCCGACCGGCTCCCCGCCACCCTGCTGCTGGTCGGCATGGCCCTGGTGATCGTGGTCGTCATCGGCCTGGCCCTCGGCAGGCTCGGGGCGGTGCGCGGCGGCGCCACCGACTCCACCATCCTGGTCACCACCACGATCGCCCTCGGCACGCCGTCCTTCGTCGCCGCCGTGCTGCTCCAGGGCCTCTTCGCGGTCAAGCTCGGCTGGTTCCCGGTCGGCGGCGTCGGCGACGGCCTCGGCGACATGCTCTGGCACCTCACCCTGCCGGCGCTCGCCCTCGCGCTCTACCTCATCGGCATGCTCGCCCGGGTCACCCGCGCCGCCATGCTGGAGGCCCTGGAGGGCGAGCACGTCACCGTGGCCCGCAGCCGCGGCGTCCCCGAGCGCGAGGTGATCCGCCGCCACGTGTTCCGCAACTCGCTGGGCACCGTGCTGACCACCGGCGGCCTGATCGTCTCCACCCTGCTGGTCTGCACCATCCTGGTGGAGTCCGCGTTCAGCATCGGCGGCATCGGCCAGCTCCTCGAACTGTCCACCACCACCAAGGACTTCCCGACCGTCCAGGCCATCTCGCTGATCATCGTCGCCCTGTTCATGACGGTGAACCTGGTCGTCGACCTGCTCCACCCACTGGTCGACCCCCGGGTCACCCTCGGCTCCAGGAGGTCCGACGCATGAGTGCCGGTCTCATCGAACGGTCGGGCCTCACCCGCCGGCCCGGCCTCGGCCGGATCAAGGCCGCCCGCGCCCCGCTCTACCTGGCCTGCCTCGGCTTCGCCGTACTGGTGGTGCTCGCCGCCCTGCTCGCCCCCCTGCTGTCGCCGTACGACCCGAACGCCGTCGACCTGGGCAACGCCCTGGCCGGGCCCTCGCCCGACCACCTGCTCGGCGTCGACACGGCCGGGCGCGACACCCTCTCCCGGCTGCTGATCGGCGCCCGCACCTCGCTGCTCGGCCCGCTCGGCGTGGTCGTCTTCTCCACCGTCGCCGGCATCGCCGTCGGCCTCGCGGCCGGCTGGCGCGGCGGCTGGCTCGACTCCGTCCTCTCCCGCAGCACCGAACTGGTCTTCGCCTTCCCCGGCATGCTGCTCGCCATCCTGATCGTCTCGGTCTACGGCGAGGGCCTGCTCGCCCCCGTCGTCGCCCTGGCGATCGCCTACCTGCCCTACGTCTCCCGGCTCACCCGCTCCCTGGTACTGGCCGAACGGACCCGGCCGTACGTCTCCGCCTACCAGGTCCAGGGCCACTCCGCCCTGCAGATCTGCCTGCGGCACGTCCTGCCCAACATCGCGCCGGTCGTCCTCGCCCAGTCCGCCGTCAACTTCGGCTACGCCCTGATGGACCTCGCCGGCCTGTCCTTCCTCGGCCTCGGCGTCCCCGCCCTCACCCCCGACTGGGGCCGGATGGTCTTCGACGGCCAGACCGCGATCCAGCACGGCTACCCGCTCTCCGCGATCCTGCCCTGCGCCCTGATCGTGCTCACCGTCGTCGCCTTCAACGTGGTCGGCGAGCGCTGGGCCGACCGCGTCGCCCGGAGGTCCGCATGAACGACCACCGCACCACTGGAAGGACCCCTTGACATCCTCCCTGCCCTTATCGGGTGGGGATTCCTCCCGCGCCTGTGGCACGGATGCCCGTGGTCCGCAGGTCGCCGAGGTGGGTTCCCCGTTCAACGGGCCGTGCCCGGCGTGGGATCGCCACACCGGGTCTCACCGGCCCTCCAGGGGCGTTTAGCCTGTCCGCCTGCCCGGCGGCCAGGATATTTCGAGCAGCGTTGAGGTCACGGTCATGCAGCACACCACATGCACCACACGCCCACTCCCTCACCCGCAGGGGTTTGGGTCCGTCGCGGTGCCCGCACGCCGAACAGAGCTGGGAGGACGGGAACGCGCGGGGCACGATCCCGATGACACGTCCGTACCGGGCTGCTTTCTCTTCGAGCAGGCGCCGGAAGGTGGCCCATCCGGCGTCGTGGACGGACTTGGCGAGTCGGCCTCGGGCGAGGCCGCGCACGTTCAGGTCCTCCAGGTACACCGCTTGGTTCTCGCGGATCAACTTGGTGGTCTGTTGGTGCAGCCAGTCCTTGCGGGTGTCGGCAACCTTGGCGTGCGCCCTGGCTACCTTGCGGCGGGCCTTGGACCGGTTCCTGCTGCCCTTGGCCTTGCGGGACAGCTCCCGCTGCGCGGCCTTGAGTTTCTTCTCCGCCTTGCGGAGGAAGCGGGGGTTGTCGATCACGCTGCCGTCGGAGAGGACGGCGTAGGTGGTCAGCCCGAGGTCGATGCCCACCTCGGCATCGACCTCGGGCAAGTGCTCGAGCTCCACGTCCACGACGAAGCTGGCGTGATACCGCCCGGCCGCGTCCAGCACGACCGTCACCGACGACGGGTCAGCGGGCAGCGCCCGCGACCACTTCACCCGCACATCGCCGATCTTCGCCAGATTCAGCTTCCCGTTGGAACGGATGCGGAACCCGTTGCGCGTGAACCGAAGCGACTGCCGGGCATCACGCTTCGACTTGAACCGGGGCAGACCAACCGGCCGACCGTCGCGCTTTCCGGACACCGAGTCGAAGAAGTTCCGGTACGCCGTGTCCAGATCCCGCAGGGACTGGATCAGCGGATCCACACCCACCGAGGCGAGCCACGCGCGTTCGGGGGTCTTCTTCGCCGCAGTGATCACGGACTTCTGCAGATCCGTGGCCTTCGGGTATGGCCGCCCGGTTTTCCGGGCTTCCTTTCGCGCCGCGAGACCGTCGTTGTACACCACCCGGGCACACCCGAACGTCTTGGCCAGCGCAGCGCGCTGACCTGCCGTCGGGTAGACGCGATAGGAGTACCTGAGGTGCACGAGAGCAACCTACCGACACGCACTGACAACGGCTCATGCCAGAACATCCGAAGACCATTCCGCCGCTTCGCGGCTCCGAGCCAAAGACCTATTCCTCCCCGGCCTGATGGCCAGGGCATCCTAGGAGATCAAAGGTGAACGCCCTCGACATCCAGGGCCTCCGGCTCCAACTGCCCGGCACCGCCCGGCCCGTCCTCGACGGGGTCGACCTCACCGTCGCCCCCGGCGAGACCGTCGCCCTGGTCGGCGAGTCCGGCTCCGGCAAGACCCTCACCTCCCGCACCGCCCTCGGCCTGCTGCCGTCCGGCGCCGCACCGGAGGGCGCCGTCCTGGTCGACGGCGAGGACGTCCTGACCATGGCGCCCGCCCGGCTGCGCGCCCTGCGCACCGGCCAGGCCGCGATGATCTTCCAGGACCCCCGGGCCGCCATCAACCCGCTGCGCCGGATCGGCGACTTCCTCACCGAGAGCGTGCGCCTCACCGGTGCCATGAGCGCCGCCGACGCCGACCGGCGGGCCGTCGAACTCCTCGACGCCGTCGGCCTCGGCCCGGAACTGCTGAGCCGCTACCCCGGGCAGCTGTCCGGCGGCATGCTCCAGCGCGTGATGATCGCCGCCGCCCTGATGGGCGACCCGATCCTGCTGCTCGCCGACGAGCCCACCACGGCGCTCGACGTCACCAGCCAGGCCGAGGTGGTCGCCCTGCTCGGCCGGCTGCGCGAACGCTTCGGCACCGGGCTGCTGTTCGTCACCCACGACCTCGGCCTCGCCGCCGCGATCAGCGACCGGGTCTACGTCATGTACGCCGGACGGATCGCCGAGACCGGCCCCGCCGCCGAACTCTTCGCCCGGCCCCGCCACCCCTACACGGCCGCCCTGCTCGCCTCCACCCCCCGACTGGACGCCCCGGCCGGCCGGCTCGCCGCCATCGACGGACAACCGCCCGACCTGCGGCAGGAGTTGAACGGCTGCGCGTTCGCCGCCCGGTGCTCCTTCGCCACCGAGGTGTGCCGGGAGCAGACCCCCGAGCTGGCCGGGGAGGCTCCCACTCCGGAGGAGCACCTGGTCGCCTGCCACCACCCGCTCGGGGACGGCCCGTTCGGGGACACCCCGGCCGGGGACGGCCCGCTCGAAGGGAGCCGCGCCGATGCCTGAGCCCGTACTCCAGGTCACCGGACTGCACCGGACCTTCGGCAGCGTCCGGGCGGTGGACGACGTCTCCTTCACCCTCGACGCCGGCGCCTCGCTCGGCATCGTCGGCGAGTCCGGCTCCGGAAAGACCACCACCGCGCGGATCATCGTCGGCCTCGAACAGGCCGAGGAGGGGCGGGTCACCGTCCACGGCCGGCCGCGGACCGGCCGCGCCCGGGGCAGGGCCGAGCGGCTGGCCCGCGCCCGCGAGGTGCAGATGGTCTTCCAGGACCCGTACCTCTCGCTGGACCCGCGCACCAGCGTCGAGGCCGTGCTCCGGGAGACCCTGCGGCTGCACTTCCCGGAGACCGACCACCAGGCCCGGATCAAGGAACTCCTCGACCAGGTCGGGCTCGGCACCAGGGCCGCCGAAGCGCTGCCCCGCCAGCTCTCCGGGGGCCAGCGCCAACGCGTCGCCATCGCCCGGGCGCTGGCCGTGCGGCCGGCCGTCCTGGTACTGGACGAGGCGGTCGCCGCCCTGGACGTGTCCGTCCAGGCACAGGTGCTCAACCTGCTCGCCGACATCCGCGAGGAGACCGGCATCGGCTACCTCTTCATCACCCACGACCTCGGCGTGGTCCGCTGCGTCACCGACGAGGTCGTGGTGATGCGGAACGGAAGGATCGTCGAGGCCGGACCGACCGCCCAGGTCCTCGACGACCCGCAGCACGCCTACACGGCGCTGCTGCTGGAGTCCGTCCCCCGGCCCGGCTGGGATCCCGACGGGATCGCCGCCGCGCGCCGCGCGCTGTAGCGCGACCCGGGACCGGCAGGTGGTGGGACCTGCCGGTCCCGGGTGGGGGACGGCGCGGTCCGCCGTCGTTCCGCGGCCGTGGCCAGGGTGGGGCGGGCCAGGGCGGGGCGGGTCAGGGCGGGGCGGGGATTCCCTCGAACGGCGGAGCCGCGCCGCGCCGGAACCTGACGCCCCTTTCAGTAGCCTGCGGAGCCGAACCCGACACCTACCGGAACGAGGCCCCATGGCTCCCTCCCGGCCGTCCCGCCGTGCGCTCCTGCAGTCCGGGGCCGCGTTCGCCGCCCTGGCCCTGGCCGGCGGCTGCTCCTCCGACAGCACGGCGGACGAGCAGCCCGGACCGAGCAGCCCGGCCGCAGGCACCCCGGCCCCGTCGGGCAGCCAGGCCGCCGCCCGGGCGATGCCCGCCGAGTCGGGCCCGCACACCCGCACCTTCATGGCCTGGCCGGCCCTGGAGGAGGTCTGGGGCGACCAACTCCCCGGCGTCCGGCAGGACATCGCCTCGCTCGCCCAGGCCGTCGCGGGCTTCGAACCGGTCGTCCTGCTGGCCCGCCCCGACCAGGCCGACCAGGCCCGCCAGGCCTGCGGCTCCTCCGTCGAGGTGCTGGAGCTGATGGTCGACGACCTGTGGGCCCGGGACACCGGCCCGACCTTCGTCACCGGCGCCCAGGGCCTGGCCGGCGTCGACTTCAACTTCAACGGCTGGGGCGGCAAGCAGACCCACGCCAACGACGGCCAGGTCGCCCGCAACCTCCTCGACCACTACGGCATCACCCGCATCCAGGCGCCGATCACCGGCGAGGGCGGCGGCATCGAGGTCGACGGCGAGGGCACCCTGATGGCCTGCGAGAGCTCCTGGGTCAACGACAACCGCAACCCCGGCAAGAGCCGGGACCAGATCGAGGCGGACTTCAAGGACCTGCTCGGCGTCCGGAAGGTGATCTGGTTCAAGGGCGTCGCCGGACAGGACATCACCGACTGCCACGTCGACGCGCTCGCCCGCTTCGCCGAGCCCGGCACCGTCGTCCTGCACCGCCCCGCCGCCGACACCCCGCCGGACGTCTGGACCACCGCCTCCAACCAGGCCGTCCAGGTGCTCCAGACCGCGACCGACGCCAAGGGCCGCACGCTCAAGGTGGTCGACCTCCCCGAGCCCGACTTCGACCTGATCCAGGGCGCGGGCAAGAACTTCCTCGCCACCTACATCAACTACTACGTCTGCAACGGCGGCGTGATCGTCCCGAAGTTCGGCGACCAGGCCGCCGACGACAAGGCGGCCGGCATCATCGGCGACCTCCACCCCGGCCGCAAGGTCACCCAGGTCTCCATCAACCACATCGCCGCGGGCGGCGGCGGCATCCACTGCGCCACCCAGCAGCAGCCGGTCGCCGCGGCGGGCGCGTCGGGCGCGTCGGCCGGAGCGCCGTCCGGCCCGGCCTCGCCCGCCGCCTCGTCGTGAGGGGCCGCGGCCGACTGCGCGGCAACCGCTTCGCCCTCGCCCTGCTGCTGCTCGCCGTACTCTGCTCGGCCGGCATCGCGCTGTACTTCAACGAGCGCGACACCCGGCAGCAGACCCGGGAACTGGCCCTGCCGACGGCGGCGGACTGGATCGAACTCGACCTCACCGCCCAGGAGATCGACCCCGGGTCGGGCGACCTCGGCCTCTACGTGGCGGCCGTCCCGCACGGCAGCCTCGCCGACGGTCCGGACTCCGCCGTGTTCACCCGGCAGGTCGACATCACCGTCCACTCCGCGGCCAGCACCGACCTGCGGGCCGCGGCGGGGGAGACCGTCACCGCCCGGTCCGTCCAGGCCAACCTCTACGACGGCACCGAGTCCGACTACCCCTTCGACCGCTACCACTTCGAACTGGGCTTCTCGGCCACGGACAGCGCCGGCGCGGTGCCGGTCGGCCTGGTCTTCGCGGACGCCGACCCGTTCTTCGTGGTGCGGCCCACCAGCACCCCGCACACCTCCGGCGTGACCGTCCTGGACGGCCGGGTCAGCCGGGCGCGCAGCACCTTCATCCTGGCCTGGTTCATGATCGCCGCGATGTGGGCGCTCGCCCTGGCCGTGCTGGGCGGCGCGGAGGTGCTCTACCGCGGCGGCCAGGGGCTGGTCTGGCCCTCGCTCGGCTGGATGGCGGCGACCCTCTTCGCGCTCATCGGCATGCGCAACGCGGCACCGGGCTCGCCACCGGTCGGCTCGCTGATGGACTACGTGTCCTTCTTCTGGGCCGAGGGGATCATCGCCGCGAGCCTGGCCTTCACCGTCATCGCCGGGGTCCGGGTCGAGCACCGCAAACGCCGCGCGGAGGAAGCGGCCGCGGAGCCTTCGGCGGGCCCGGCGGCCGATCCCGCCGGACCCTGATGGTCCGTCAGCCGCTCCGATGGGCCGGGGCCACCGGCCGTGCGACCGCCGCCTCCCGGCCCGCCGGGACGCCGGGGGCCGCACGCGCGGCGCGCGGGGCGGTGGCGGCGAGCAGGAGGGCGAGCAGGACGTAGAGCGGGGCGGCGTTGGGGTCGGTCGCCTGGCCGGTGGACAGGCCGCCGAGGCTCTGCCCGAGCACCCAGAACACGAGGGAGAGGGCGACGGCGGCACCGGCGGCCGGCGGCCGCAGGCGTGGTCGCAGCGCCGCGAGCCCGATCAGGGCCTGCGCCGCGACCAGGGCGACGGTGACGGCGGTGCCACCGGCGGCCAGGGCCGACACGGTGTGCGCGCCGGCCGGGCGGAGCCAGGCGGGAGCACTGTCCGCGCTCCCGGCGACGGCCTGGAGGGCGCCGTTCCCGGGCAGCGCCTGGAGCACGGCCGCGCCGACCCACAGCACCACCCAGGACCAGGTGAGCCATCCCGTCCGCAGTCCGTCGGCCGGTTCGGTCCGGACGGCGGCGTCGCCGGGAAGGCCTTCTGACGCCGGTGGCCGGGCCGGCCACAGGGCGAGCGCGACGACCGCGTACAGCACGACGGCGCCCGGTCCGCCGGTGAGCATCAGCGCGTGCGCACTCGTCAGGCCGCCGAGGCCCTCGCCCAGCCACCAGACGGCGAGCGCCCAGGCGATCGAGGCGCCGAGCGCGAGGCGGACCCGGCGGGCCGAGTGCGCGAGGACCAGCGCGGCGCCGAGCAGGAGTTGGGTGGCGGCGAACAACAGGTCGAGGGGGAGTGGTGCGGTGGCGATCAGCCGGGCCGCCCAGTGCACCGGGCCCGCGACGACGGCGGGCTGCTGGTCGCCGGCCGGGGCGATGATCCGGTGGGCGAAGCCGGTGGTGAACATGAAGGGCTGCAGCTGCAGCGCTCCGGCGAGGAGCCACAGCAGACCCAGGGTCACCTGGGCCCGGCGGCGGGTGATGCGCATGGCGTCTCCAGCGGGAGGGGGAGCCCGCCCGGCACCGCTGGGGCGCCGGGCGCGCTCAGGGGAGCGGGCCGGTCGGGTCGGCGTCGGCGACGGTGTTGCCGCGGTAGGAGTGGGTGGCCTGGTCCCAGTCGCCGCAGGTGATCAGCCTCAGGTGGGGCAGGGCGTCGGCGGATCCGTAGACGGCGAGGGTCGGGAACGCGTCCTTGGGGTACTCCCGCACCGTGTCGACGCGGAAGGGGACGGTGGCACCGTCGGCCAGGGTCACCGACACCTGGTCCCCGGGCCTGAGGGCACCGAGCCGGTAGAAGACCGCCGGCCCGGTCCGGGCGGAGTCGACGTGGCCCAGGATGACCGAGGCCCCGACCTGGCCCGGGCTCACCGATCCGGTGAACCAGCCTGCCTGGAGGGGCTGTTGGGGCACCTGGACGGTGCCGTCCTGGTTCAGGCCGAGTCGCAGCAGCGAGGTGTGGACGTGGATCGACGGGATGTCGAGTTCGGTCGGGGGCGAGGCGGGCAGCGGACCGGGCGGCAGCGCGGCGCCGCCGGGCGTTCGTTCGGCCGGGAGGGGCGCGGCCGGGAGGGCGGCCGCGGCATTCGGTCGGGGCGGCGGCTCGGCGTGGTCGGTGGCGGCCAGGGCGAGGGTGCTCGCTCCGCCACCGGCCAGCAGGCCGGTGGCGGCGAGCACCGCGAGGCGTCGGCGGGCGCCGGACACGGTCGGGTGGTTGCCGGGCATGGCGGGGCCGGGGGGTCAGGAACGGTCGTCGCCGACCGGCCGGCGGCGGCGCAGCACCCAGGCTCCTCCGGCGGCCGCGACCAGCAGGAAGCTGCCGCCCGTGACCAGGGCCGCGTCGTCGGGACGGTGCTGGGTGGCCCCCGAGCCGGTGGCCGCGCCGCCGGTGGGCATGGCCTGGAGGGTGCCGCACAGGGCGGGTGCGGTGGCGGTCTGCGGCAGGGTCGGGTCCAGGTCGCTCGGGCCCAGGACGTCGGTGAACTTGCCGCTGCCGTTGTAGTCGAGGCCGTGCACCACGATGACGGCCTTGCCGGAGCGGATGTTGTTCGCCACGTCGTCGGTGACCGTCACGGTGCGTGCGTAGTGGAAGGAGCTTCCGGTGGGGAAGCGGTCGACGGCCAGGCCGCTGGCGGGGCTGGTGTCACCGCTGGTGGTCAGGGAGGTGCCGATCATTCCGTAGGAGGGGTGGCCGTCACTGGTACTGATCGCGGTGTGGCCGTTGAGATTGGTGGCCGCCGCGGCGGTCGGGCACACGCCCATGCCGTCGACGTGGATGTGCATCGCGTGCGGGACCCCGGCCAGCAGGCCGGTGGTGTCGACGGTGACGGTGGCCTGGTCGCCGCTCAGTGAGAGCGTCGCGCTGCCGGAACCGGTGACGTTGTTGGTGGGGACGGGCTGGAGTCCGGCCTGGTAGCCGGGGGGACTCGACGAGCCGGCGGCGAGGGCTGTCGCGGGTACGCCCGCGGTCAGGCCCAGCGCGCCGGTGGCGGCCAGGCAGTAGATGGCTTTGCGCATGATGATCGTCCGCTCGTCGGGGCGGCCCGGCCGGGTGGGAACCGGTCGGACGCAGCCCGTTCGGACTGGCGGCGTGGTCGCCGCTCCTGGGGGTGGGCACCCTCGCCCCGGTGCTGCCCGGGGCGGGGTGGGGACGCCGTGCACCGAGCGGTGCGGGCGCCGGGTCGGTTCACCAGGGATTCGTGGCGGGCGGTGTGCCGGATGGGTCGGTCCGGCGGATCATCGTGCGGAAGGGGTCTGCCGGCGCGGGAACTCCCCGTTCCCGGCGAGGAGATCGTTCAGGAGCCGAGCCGGACCAGTTCGGCGTCGATCGCGTCGGCCATCAGCATCCGGGCGTGCGCCAGCGGCAGGCTGCCGCTCAGCCAGCGGGTGCTGAGGCCTTCGAGCAGCGCGGTGAGCCGCTCCGCCGCACCGGCCAGCGCGACCGCCGAGGACATCGGCTGCACGCCGCCCAGCAGTTCGGCGATCTCCTGGACCCAGACCCGGGTGGCGCGGGCGAGGTCCTCGCGCAGGGTCTCGTCGAAGACGGCGCTGGCGCGCAGCTCGCCCCAGGCGGTGCTGTTCTCCCGGACCTCGACGCTGTCCTGGAGCTCCAGCAGCAGCGTCTGCTCCAGCTCCTCGCGGGCCGTCAACGGCGGTGCGTCGGCGGCGCGTTCGGTCGTGTAGCGCTCGGCCCGGTCGTTGATGAACTCCAGCGTCTGCCGGAGGATCCCGGTGCGGTCCTTGAAGTGGTAGTAGATGAGCGCGGTGGACACGCCCGCCTCGGCGGCGAGCTCCTCCACCCGCAACCCGCGTACCCCGCGCCGCGCGATCACCCGCGCCGCAGCTTCCATGATCGACGTTTTCCTACTGGCCACGGTCCACCACCTTACCCGCGGGGCGCGCCAAGATCACTCCGTATGCTGAAAGTCCCGTCAGGTGGGACGCCGGGCGGATGCCGGTCGAGGACCGCACGTCCTGACGACTTTCGGACAAGCTGCGCCCCGGGAGCGGAATTCTCCGGTCCTCCGCTGAACTTTCACGCCTCCACCACCTAGGGTGGCTCTCGTTCGACCGCCGGGTGGACCGGCGCAACGGGGGCACCTCATCCTCCTCAACACCCCAGGAGCACACCGGACATGATCCTGCGTCAGATAGTGAAGCGCGTGAGGACCCTGGCGGTCGGACGGGGCGCCGGCGCCGGCGTGGCGTCGATCGCCCTGATCGCGGCCGTCGCCCTGGGCGGCACCGTCTCCGGCATGTCCACGGCCGAGGCCCGGACGGCGGGCTGGGGCAACGGAGGCAAGTGGAGCTGCTCCGGGCAGCCCGTCGCCGCCGGGAACGTCATCACCGACCACGACCCCAGCGGCTGCAGCGGCGCCGGCTCCTGGTACCAGCAGCCGGCCAAGGACGGCATCTGGACCTGCTCCGGCTCCCCGGTGGTGGCCGGCTACGTCATCACCGACCACCAGACCACCGGCTGCCGGGGCATGGGCTCCTGGCGGCACAGCCTCGTCCACGACGGCATCTGGACCTGTTCCGGCTCGCCCGTCGTGCCCGGCTACGTCATCAGCAACCACTTCCGCAGCGGCTGCGGCGGCATCGGCAACTGGCAGCACAGCCTCCCGCACGACGGCATCTGGACCTGCTCCGGCTCCCCGGTGGTGGCCGGCTACGTGATCACCGGCCACACCGTGGCGGGCTGCGACGGCGCCGGCTCCTGGCGCCACAACATCGCCCGCGTCGGCCTGTGGACCTGCCCGGGCTCGCCCGTCCCGGCCGGCTTCCGGGCCACCCAGTACAACGCCGGCGCCTGCGACGGCCTCGGCGGCTGGGCCCTCGCCCGCGCCTGACGCACCGCCACCGGGCCGGCCCCGTCCCGGCCGGCCCGGTCCCCAGTCGTTACGGGGCCGGTTCGGCCAGGACGGCCTGCGCCGCGTTGTGCCCCGGGATCCCGCTGACCCCGCCGCCGCGGACGGCGCCCGCCCCGCAGAGCAGCACGTTCGGGTGGGCGGTGGCCACGCCCCAGCGGGCGGCGGGGTCCGCCCGCTCCTCCCCGCCGCCGTCCCGCTCCTCCCCGCGGACGTCCCGGTCCTCCGTGAAGGGGAAGGCGAGGTCGCGATGGAAGATGTGCCCGCCCGGCAGCCCGAGCTCCCGCTCCAGCGCCGGCGGCGTCCGGGCCTCCACGCAGGGCCGTCCGTCCGCGTCCACGGCCAGGCAGTCGGCGATCGGCTCGGCCAGCACCGCGTCCAGCTGCGCCAGGCTCGCGGCCAGCGCGCGCCCCTCGGCCGCCGGGTCGCCGAACAGCCGGGCGGGCATGTGCAGTCCGAAGAGCGTCAGGGTCTGGTACCCCTGCCGGACGGCCTCCGGCCCGAGGACGGACGGGTCGGTGAGGGAGTGGCAGTAGATCTCGGACGGCGGCGCCGAAGGCAGTCGGCCGGCCAGCGCCTCGGTGTACGCGGTCTCCAACTGCCGGTAGCCCTCGGCGATGTGGAAGGTCCCGGCGAAGGCCTCGCGCGGGTCGGCGGCGGCGTCCCGCAGTCGGGGCAGCCGGCGCAGCACCATGTTGACCTTGAGCTGGGAGCCCTCCGGGGCGGGCCCCGGGTCCTCGCCGAGCAGCCGGGCCAGGGTGGCCGGTGCGGTGTTCACCAGCACCCGGTGCCCCGCCACCGTCGCCTCGCCGTCCCGGTGCCGGTACGTCACCTCGGCGTCGCCCCGGCCGTCGGTGGCGACGGCCGTCACCTCGCAGCCGGTCCGGAGCTCCGCCCCGGCCGCCCGCGCGGCCCCGGCCAGGGCGTCCGTCACCGCGCCCATCCCGCCGACCGGCACGTCCCAGTCGCCGGTCCCGTTGCCGATGACGTGGTAGAGGAAGCAGCGGTTCTGCCGCAGCGCGGGGTCGTGGGCGTGGGTGAAGGTGCCGATCAGCGCGTCCGTCAGGACCACCCCGCGCACCAGGTCGTCCGTGAAGCTCCCTTCGACCACCTCGCCGAGCGGCCGCTCGAACAGGGCCGTCCAGGCGGCCTCGTCGTCGACCAGCCGACGGAACTCGGTGCGGGTGCGCAGCGGTTCGGTCAGGGTGGGGAACACCCGCCGGGCGACCTCCGCCGTCATCCCGTAGAAGCGCTGCCAGGCCTGCCACTCCCGGTCGCCGCCGGTCAGACTCCGGAACGACTCCCGGGTGCGGTCCGGGTCGGCCGCGTCCACCAGCAGCCCGGTGGGCTTCCCGTCCCGCAGCGTGGGGGTGTAGGAGGAGATCCGGCGGCGGCGCAGGTCGAGCCGCAGCCCGAGGTCCCGCACCACCTGCCGGGGCAGCAGGCTGACGAGGTAGGAGTAGCGCGACAACCGGGCGTCCACGCCGGGGAACACCCGGGCGGAGACGGCGGCCCCGCCCACCCGCGCCAGCCGTTCGAGGACCAGCACCCGCCGCCCGGCCCGCGCCAGGTAGGCCGCGGCCACCAGTCCGTTGTGCCCGCCGCCGACGATCACGACGTCGTACCGGGATGACACCTTCGTGGTCATCCGGTCACGGTACGACACCACGCCCGTACGGGGAACCCGCACGACACCGGTGGCATGCGGTGGCGTGCGGTGGCCCCGCCGGGCCGTGGGGTTTCGAGATCGCGCACCTGATCGAGACCCGGTCCGGCCCCGTGGTACGTTCCGGGACCAAGGGGGCGACATGGACGAGACGTCGACGGCACGTGCGGAACTGGACCGACTGGGTCGGTCCCTGCACGGGCAACTGCTCACCCTGGTCAAGGACCTGACCGTTCGTGTCCACCTCCGCCGACTCGCCCTCGGCGAGCCGCAGCCGGAGATCACGGACCGGCCCGATCCGCTGCGCCACCATCACTTCCTGGCGTACCAGGGCAACCGTCCGGCGCGTGTCACCGCCACCGAGACGTCCGACCGGGCGGTCTCCCTCCTCGACGCGGCCGGCTGGGACGTCACGACGTCACGGCTGGACGACGACGGGAGGGTCTGGACGGTCGTCGTCGCCCACCGGGACGGCAGCACCATCCGCGTCCTGACGAGCGACGACACCCCCGCGGTGGTCTTCCGCGGCCAGACGACGGACCTGGCCCTGCACACCCCGCAGCCGGTGCCGGTTCCGGCTGCGGAGCCCCAGCCGGAACCCGACCCGGAGCCGGTGCGTACGCCCGAGACCCTGACACCCGGCTACGTCCTCTGCTACGAGTGCGACGGCCTCGGCCTCTGCCTCCTCTGCCGCGGCCGCGGCTGGCGGCCCCGCCTGCCCGAGGGCAAGCGCCGATGCGGCGAATGCCAGGCCAGGAAGGTCTGCGTCATCTGCAGGGGCGGCGGCCAGCTGAGCATCTACGGACTGTCCACCTATCAACGCGGCTACTACCCGGAGCTGGACCAGCGCTGACCTCGGCCGTTGCTTGTGCTTCTCAGGGGATGAACTGCGCGCCGAGCAGGCCGTGGCCGGCGTTCGCCGCCGCGCGCCAGACCGGGGGTACGCCGTCGAGCAGGGCGGTGATGTCGTCCCGGCTGCCCTCGTCGTGGAGGGCGGCGGTGAGGAGCAGTTCGGCCTGGTGCCGGCTCTGCGGGGTCCAGTCGTAGGCGCGTTCGACGGCGGGAAGGGTCTGTACGACCTGTTCCGGGGTGAGGAGGAGGTCGCCGAACCAGCCGGGCAGGAGCGCGAAGCGCTGCGGGCCGAGGGCGAAGGCCATGGCGGAGGCCGGGTAGGCCTTGCGGGCGGAGGCCACGACGTGCGGCAGGGACTTGTCGTAGCCCTGTTCCCAGGCCTCGTAGACGGTGCAGATCCGCTCGTCCAGTGCGGACGGGGCGGTGAGATCGATGAAGCGGTCCAGCGCCTCCGGGGTGCTGCCGCCGGCCCGCCACCACCGGAGGAGGTCCGTGGACGCCTGGAGCGCGGCCTCCGCCTCGATGACGGGAGCGAGTTCCGGCGCGTACCGCGCGACGGTGTCGGGCCGTACGGGGACCAGACACCACATGCCCAGGAAACTCATCGGTGGCCCCCCTTGTCGTGCTGCCGTGATGGTGTCACGCCCCTCCGACAACGGGATGCCGCGCCGCCCGGGTCCGGGACGAAGGCTCCGGTAGCTCCCCCGCTCCGCTCATTCCGTGGCCGTCAGCCAGGCGTGGAGCCGGCGCAGGGCGAGGGTTTCCGCCGGAGAGGCGGGCGCGGTCAGTGCCTGACGCAGTGCCCGGTCGGCCGCGTCGTGGGCTCCCGCGGCGATCAGTGACTGCAGGGCCCGCCACCGGGTCTCGTCGGCGGCGCCCGGCGTCGTGCAGACGCGGCACCACAGGGGGACGGCCTCCTGGGCGAGTCCTGCGCCGGCCAGGAGGGAGGCGGTCTCGGCGACCCGGCCGATCGTGCCGAGGGAGGCCGACACGCGGCCGAGGACCTCCCGAACGCCCCCCGCGCCGGCCACGGCCGCCCACGACCGGACGACGGCCCGGAGCTCGGGACCGGTCAGACCGGGGTCGTCGAGCAGCCGGCGTCCCAGCTCCATGACGGCCTTGTCCTGGCCGTGTTCGACCAGGACGGGCAGGAGCTCCGTGCGCAGCGCCGCCCCGCCGTACGGGCGGGCCTCCAGGGCGTCCAGGACCTCCTCGCAGGCCGACGCGCCGTCGTGACGCAGCACGACGCGGGCGGCGTTCACGAACGCCTTGGTGCTGCTGCCGGGTTGCCGGATCACGCGGAGGGCGAGCGGCAGGACGGCGGCGGGCGCCGCACCGGCTTCGAGCAGCAGCCCGAGGGCGGTCGCGTGGTCCTCGGGCTTCCCGTCGAGTCTCTCCAGCCAGTGCCGTACCTCGTCCGCCGCGTCCGGGCCGAGGGCCCTGACGAGGACCATGAACTCCAGCTGGAGGCTGTACCTCCGCCGGGTCGTGGCACCGAGGCCCGTCCGGACCAGTTCGAGTGCCTGCGCGGCGAATCCCTCGCGCAGCAGGTCGTGGGCGATGCTCGGGCGCTCGTCCGCGTTCCACACCGAGGCCTCGCGCAGGAACCCGACGATGCGGTCGGCTCCGGCGGCGCCCTCCGTCTCGACCCACGCCGTCACGACGTCGCTGTTGTCGTCGCTGCTGATCGATTCGTCGAGGAAGCGTCGGGTGAGCGGGGCGGCCTCGTCGGTGCGCCCGAACCGGAGCAGGGTGAGGATCAGGCCCCGGGCCGACCAGATCTGGGAGTCGTTCCGGGCTCCGATGATCCGGGCGACCTCCTCGGCGGCGTCCGCCCCGTCGACGTCGAACCAGAGTTCGCCGGCCCTCTCCAGGCGCTGGTCGTTGTGCTCGGGGCCGGTCAGGACGGACCGGGCGAGGTCCACCAGGCCCTCGGTGCTGCCCTCGGCGAGGAGCAGGTCCCCGGCGGTCAGCCGGTCCCAGACGGAGACGCGCGGAGCGGTGAGCAGACGCCTCAGGGCCTCGGTCCGGAACGGCCCGCCCGAGGGGTCGAGCGAGGCGAGGTGCCGGCAGCACAGCAGCACGGTCTCCGGCGTCCCGGTCGCGGCCAGGCCCTCCAGGGCGGTGATGCCGTCCCGGAGGGAGGCGACGTTCGCGAGCGCGGCGGCCGCCCCGGTGCGCAGGGACGGCGGGAGGCCCTCCGCCTGCGCGACGGTGCGAAGGCGGGCGGCGAGCCGGCGGTTCCCGCGCAGCTGGGACAGCTCGGCGAGGACCTCGGCGTCGGACGTGGCGAACCGCGACCTCTCGTCACCGGCGAAGTCCGTCAGGCGGTCGATCACCGACTGTTCGAGCGCCTCGCCCAGGGGTACGCCCGCCGTGACCAGGCGCAGTGCCATGACCCGGTGCTGCAGCTCGCCGGCGAGCAGGTGGCGGACGATCAGGCCGACGTCGTTGCCGGGCCGCCGCGCCCAGAGGGCACAGGTGAACAGCATCCGGTTGCGGGCGCCGGCGCTGGTGGCGGCGGCGGCCCAGGGGCCGAGGCCGGGGAAGTCGGAGGGGATCCCCGGCGCCTCGTCCCGGGCGGCGAGGAACTCGGCGAACGACTGGTGGAGGAAGGACAACTCGGTGCCGTCGAAGGAGAGCACACCGCTCTGCGCCAGGAACTGCCCGAGTTCACCGTCAGCGCCCTCGGGCCAGCGCAGGCCGGAGGGGAGTCGGTCCGCCAGCCACGTCCGGGCCTCGCCGACGAGCGAGGTCTCCGGCGACCCCTTGAGCCGCGCCCAGGCGAGGTGGGTCACCAACCGGTCGCGGTGCTCCAGCAGCCACGCGGCCATGGGGCCCAGCTCCCGCTGCTCCCAGCGTTCGACGAACCGCTTCGTGACCGCTCGGTTCCCCTCCCGGGCGGTCCTGAGCTGGTCCAGGAACGCCTCGTACAGGTCGACCCGGCCGCGGGGCAGCGGAGCGCGCGGGTTGCGGCTGCGGAAGGCGGCCGCGATGGTCGCCAGCAGCGGCACCCGGAGCACCTCCTGCAGACCGGCCTCGTCGACCTCGTCCAGGAACCGCCGGGCGTGGACGGCGGCGTCGTCCGATCCCTGGGCCCGGAACCAGCGCTCGGCGAAGGCGAGTTGCTGGTCGGTGTCGAATCCCTTGAGGGTGTAGAAGCCGATGCCCGGCAGGTCCTCGAAGGGTTCGAGCTCGCCCTGCGGGAGGGGGCGGGAGGTGATGACGAACCGGAAGTGCCCGCCGGGCGGCATCTGTTCGGCGAGCTTCCGCAGGGCGTTGTGCCGGATGACCGGTGAGGACACCTCGTCCAGGCCGTCGACGACGACGAGCCAGCGGACGCCGTGCGGGCGGCTCGCGAACCGCTCGTGGTGCACGGGCTCGGTCTGGGTGCCGCTGCGGTTCACCGCCTCGCTCAACTGCCGGTACCAGGCCTGGGGGAGATGGAGGTCCGCCGAGGCGATCCGGACGGCGACCACGGCGCTCGGGTACCAGGGCTGTGCCCCGCCGTCCTCGTCCTCGCACAGCCAGTACCTGGCCACCTGCCGCACGAGGTGCCGGCCCAGGGTGGTCTTGCCGGTGCCCGGACCGCCCGTGATGAAGAGGTGGTCGTGCGTCGCCAGGGCCTCGGCGAGGGTCGAGGCCGACGGGTGGGGCCGCCGGGCGGCCTCCTGCCCCGGTTTCTCGGGGCCCTGCGGCAGGGGCTGGACGTCCTGCTCGACGTAGACCTCGGACAGCGGCGGTCTGACGACGCCGAGCAGGTCGTAGGGGAACTGCTCGGCGGCGGCGGCCTGGCTGCGCAGCAGGTCCTCCAGCCACGGGTCGGGCAGGGGGATGTCCGTCCACTCCACGTTCCTGACGCCTGCCCCGCGCGTCGCGTGGCGCCGGGCGCGCTCCGCCAGCCTCGACTGCCGCTCGGCGCGACTCCACAGGGAGGCGACGGCCTCCGCGGGGTGGCCGAGCGCCGCGGCGAGCTGCTCGGCCGCCTGCCGTCGGCAGAGGCGGCGGGCGCCCAGGACGTCGTACACGGTGTTCTTGTCGGGAGCCACCGGGGCGCCGGGCGCACGGGGGGCCTTGAGGAAGGCGTGGACGCTGACGTGTCCGGCGGCTCGCAGCGCCGAGCGGAACCACTCGGCGAGCTCCGCCAGTTCGGGCCGCTCGTGCTGCTCGGTCTTCCTCGGCCGTCCGTTCGCCATCAGCCCGCTCTCCATGGGTTTCCGCAGAGTTTCCTCACGCTAGAGGGAAATCCCGGCGCAGGTGGAGGGTTTGTCGCATCGGTTTCGACGAGTGACGGGGGAGCGGCGCGATGGTGTTCGACGCGGTGGTGAACGGCCTGGACGGTGCCCGGGCGGCAGCCGTGACGGTTCCGGTGGTGATCGCCGCGGTGGCGCGCCGCTGGCTGCGCTACCGGGAGGCCGTGCGGCGGGAGGCGGAGCGCACCCGGCAGGTCGAGACGGCCGTCGCGGGGACGGAGTCACGGCACCGGGCCGCGGTGATGGCGGCGAGCGCGTGGCTCCGGGAACCGCCGCGGACGCACGACGGGCACCGTTCGACGTCGGATCGGCCGACGTCGGATCAGTCGACGTCGGAGCGGTCGGGTTCGGAGCGGCCGACGTCGGAGCGGCTGAAAGGGCGGCAGGGAGGCTGACTGTGCGTGCCGGCGGTGTTACGCTCGCCGCAAGAGAGAGCTGACTCTCACTTGTTGGGTCCGGGCCTCGTTCGTCCACCCCGGCCCCGAGTGGGCAGGAGAGAGCCGCTCCGCAGAGTGTTCGTGAGGAGAGACCATGAACGCGCCCGCACCGCAGTTACCCTTCGAACGTCCCAACGCCCTGGACCTGGCGCCGCTGCTCGTGCGGCTGCGCGAGGAAGGGCCGATCACCCGGGTGACGACACCCGCCGGGGACCCGGCCTGGCTGGTGACCCGCTACGAGGAAGCCCGGGAGATCCTGAGCGACACCCGGTTCTCCCGGCTGCGCCCCGACACCGCGGACTCCCCGAGGATCTCGGCCTCGGCCCTGCACACCCGCCCCGCCCCCACGCCCGAGGAGGAGGACCGCGAGCACACCCGGATGCGGCGGATGCTGGCACCCGCGTTCAGCGCGCCGCGGATGCGGCGGCTGGGCGAGCGGATCGGGGAACTCGCCGCGTCCTGCCTGGACGGGATGGAGGAGGAGCGCGCAGGGGATCCGCGCCGCGCCGTCGACCTGCACGGCCACCTGTCCTTCCCGCTGCCCGTGATGGTGATCTGCGAGCTGCTGGGCGTGCCCGTCGCGGACCGGGAGCTGCTGCGCGGCTGGTCGGAGCGGATCGCCGCGCTGTACGGCGGGGCCGACGGGGCCGCGGCCATGGCCGAGTTCGAGGCGTACGTGGCCGCGGTCGCCGAGGACAAGCGCAAGCGGCCGGGACAGGACGTGATCAGCGACATCCTGGCCGTCCAGGCACAGGACCCGTCCTTCACCGAGGAGGAGATGACCCGCCTGGCGGTGGGACTGCTGTTCGCGGGCCACGAGACGACGTCGACCCGGATCGACCTCGGAGTCCTGTTCCTGCTGAGCGACACCGCCCGGCGCGACCGCTTCGCCGCCGACCCCGACGGATCGGCCCGCGCCACCGTGGAGGAGGTCCTGCGGATGGCCGCGCCCGGTGCCCTGGGCCTGACCCGCTACGCCCGCGAGGAGGTCACCGTCGCGGGGACGGCGATCGCGCGGGGCGAGGCGGTGCTGGTGGCGATCAACGCCGCGAACCGGGACGGGCGGGCGTTCGAGGAGCCGGACACCTTCGACCCGTCGCGTTCCCCCAACGCCCACCTGGCCTTCGGGCACGGCGGCCACTACTGCATCGGCAACGCGCTGGCCCGCACCGAGATGCAGATCGCGCTGACCGCGCTGGTCCGACGCTTCCCCGGCCTCCGGCTGGCGGTGGACGCGCGCAGCCTGCGCGACCACTCCGAACGGCTGGCGGGCGGCATCGGCGAGGTGCCGGTGCTGTGGTGAACGGGGGCCGTCTGACGTCTGACCTCTGACGTCCGAGGTCTGACGTCAGCCCTCAGCCCTCAGCCGTAAGCCGTCAGGGCGTGCGGGTGCGCAGCGCGGGGGCGGGGCAGGGCAGTGGGCGGGCCCCGGTGGGGGAGAGGCCGTCGAGGACCAGGGCCAGGTACCGGCGCCAGCCGCCCTCACCCGGGTCCACCGTCCACAGCACCGAGACCAGCATGACGACGACGCGGTGCAGGTCGTCGGGCACGAGGTCGGTGCGGAGCACGCCCGCTGCCTGACCGCGCGCGAGGAGGACGTCGAGGGCGGCGAAGAACTCCTCACCGGTCGCCGGGGTCAGCACACCGGCGGCGCGGGCGGCGGCCAGCACGTTGTAGTCGCCGGCCACCGACTCCAGAGCCGCCGCCAGCACGCGGGCCAGCCCGCCCGCGGGATCGGGATCGTGGGCGGCGGCCTGGATGACGGGCCGGACGTGCTCGTCGAAGCGCTGGTCCAGCACGGCCCGCAGGAGCGCGGCCTTGTCGGGGAAGCGGCGGAAGAGCGTGGCGGCCCCGAGGCCGGCCCGGCGCGCCACGTCGTCGAGGTGGGCGTCGGGGCCCTGCTCGGCGAAGACCTCCCGGGCAGCCCGGATGATCTTCTCCGCGTTGCGGGCGGCGTCGGCGCGCAGCAGCCGGGGAGCGTCGGGGACCATCCCGGCACCCTATCGCCGCAGCGGCCGCTACCCGAGGCCCTCCGCCACGCGGACGAGTTCCTCGTCCGTGAGCCGCGGGGGGCCGCCGGTGGTGACGACGAAGGTGTAGGTGCCGTCGGACCAGGTCAGTGAATGGGGGCCACCTGGGGAGTCCGCGTGCGTGATGCTCGCCGGGAGGCCCTTGACGGTGGCGGCCTTGCCGGGCGGTGGTGTGCTGCTCCGGAGGGTCTGGCCGATGATCAGGCTCCCTTGTGTGTCGGGCTCCGTGCCCAGGGTGTACCGGACGGCCCAGGCCGGGGTGTCGGTCGGGACTGCTGCCAGGCCGGGCAGGTAGACCATCCTGCCCGCGGGGGAGGGGTAGTAGTTCTCCGGGAGGAACGCGGGCCGGAGGAGCTTGCGCTCGTCGAAGTGGACGGCGGGCTTGCCCGTGGCGTCGTCGAGCGTTCTGGTCCCGAGGGGTTCGCTCAGGCGGGTGGTGATCTGCGCGGCGCCGCCCGGGTCGCAGAACCCCGGACGGACCGTGTGCCGCAGGGAGACCGTCACCGTGCCGGTGGATTCGTGGGCCACGAGCTCCGGCCGTTCCTCGCACCCCCAGCCGATGTTGAGCGTCAGGGTCAGGCCGTCGGAGCTGACCAGCAGCGGGTAGCCGGCCACGGGGCCTTGGCTGACCCGGGTTTCCGGGCCCCGATCCATCCACGCGTTGATCGCGATCGCGACGCCGCCGCCGAGGACGGCCACGACTGCCACGGCGGTCAGGCGGTTCCGTCGTCGACGGTTCGTCAACTGTCCTGCGGTGTCTTGTGTCACGGTCCCTCCCCGGCGGTCACGGTCATGCTCGCGGCCCGGCCCGTACGAGGTCAAACGAGGCGGTGGGACGCGGCAGCGCCTCATCTTGACGGTGGCGTGACAATGCACCGGGGAGGGCCTCGCCGATTCGACAGGGGAGGCATGTCAGGCATGTCTGGAAGGGACGGGATGTTCGCGCAAGGGACGAGCATGCTCCAGGGTGAGGGTTTGTCGGCGAAGGACGGTTTCGAGTGCTGGCGGGACGGGCTGGCCAGGAGGAGGGAGTGCGAGGCGACGAGTGCTCACGCACACGACTTCACCTGGCAGGTGCGGCTCTTCGAGCTGGGACCGGTGGTGCTGGTGGGCTCGTCGTTCCCGTCGGCGCGGTTCTGGCGTACGGAGCGGATGATCCGGCGTTCGGATCAGGAGCTGTGCTACCTGACGCTGCTGACCTCCGGAACCCACGCGCTCCGCCGGGGGCGGGACCAGGCGGAGACGTTCGGCGCCGGGGACTTCTCCCTCGTCGACAGCTCCACCCCGCACGATGCGCGGATGTTCGGGGACCGGGCCCCGGGCGGGAGCGGTCCGGACGTCGTCGGGGTGGGGATCGACCTGCCCGTGTCGCTGCTGCCGGTGCCCCCGCACCGGATGCGTGACCTGCTCGGCCGCAGGCTCTCCGGCCGGGAGGGCACAGGGGCCCTGCTGGCGCAGTTCCTCCTCGGGCTGGAGCGCCAGGCCGCCGCCCTCCAGCCTGCGGAGGCGTCCCGCCTCGGCACGGTGGTGCTCGACCTGATGTCGGCCTGGATCGCCGGGGAGCTCGACGCCGAGCGCACGCTGCCCCTGGAGGCCCGGCAGCGGGCCCTGGTGGAGACCATCCGCGCGTTCGTCCGGGCCAACCTGCACGACCCCGGACTCACCCCGCCCGTGGTCGCCGCCGCCCACCACATCTCCGTCAGCCACCTGCACCGCCTCTTCGCGCGCCACTCCCAGGCGGAGACCGTGAGCGGGTTCATCCGCCGCCAGCGGCTGAGGAAGGCCCACCGCGACCTCGTCGACCCGGCCCTGATGGCCGTGCCGGTCCACGCCATCGGCGCCCGCTGCGGCATCCCCAACCCCTCCGAGTTCAGCCGCGCGTTCAAAGCCGCGTACGGCCTCTCCCCACGCGAACAGCGCCGCCGGGCCCTACCCGGGCCGACGGTCGAGGAGACGCTGCGCACAGGGTCGGAGACTCGTCGCGCATTCCACCACCGGACCGCCGACCTAGCGTGAGACGTGCACGGGGAGCCCCGCCCGGAATGCCCGTGTCACCGGATCAGATCAGCCACGACCTGGAGGTCATCGATGAAGAGGGCAATCGCCACACTCACCGCCACGGGGGTCCTGACCGTGGCCACCCTGGTCGGAGGCGCCGCGAGCGCCGGCGCGGCGACCCCGGCCCCGGCCCCGGCGCCGGCCCCTGCGCATGCTGCCGCTGTGGCCGCCAACCCCATCGGCTCCTACGGCCCGTTCGGATCCGCTCAGGAGTGCACGCAGTACGTCGCGGACTACGGCAACTTGGGCTTCTGGGACTGCGAGTACGCCCAGCACAACTGGTACGCGTTCAGCCCGAACGCCGGCCACGTCGCGATCGATTCCTGGGGCCCGTTCGGATCCGCCCAGGAGTGCATCTCCTGGGTGGGGAGCATCAACAAGCTCGGCGTCTTCGACTGCGAGTACGCCCTGACCAAGTGGTACGCGTTCGCCCCGGTCTAGGAGCTGCGACCGCCCGCGCCGTGAGGTCCCGTCGAGCCCCGGAGAAGTACTCCGGGGCTCGGTGGCGTCTGCGGACCGTGGAGGCCGAACCGCCGGAGATCGGGTTCAGGTCCCATCCACCGTTCGACGACGTACAGTTGGCACGTTCGGTCATGTTCACCTCAGAACACGGACGAGAAGGAGTGCCTTTCTTGACCACTCACCTCAGGACCGGCGCCCGCGTGCGGATGGTTCCCGCGCTGGCCGCGACGCTGTGCGGGATCATCGGCGGCACCGCGCTCGGAACCTCCCCGGCCGCTGCGGCCGACCAGCGCCACCCGATCTACGCCATCGCCCACCGGGTCGACACCCTGGACGGCGTGGACGCGGCGCTCAAGCACGGCGCCAACGGCATCGAGATCGACGTCTGCGCCTGGTGGAACCCGAACGAGTGGCGCGCCTACCACGACTGTTCCTCGGCCGGGGAGAACCGGCTCGGCCCCAGCTTCGACAGCATGATCGACCGCATCCTCTCCAACGCCAACGCGGGCCGCCGGCTGTCGCTGGTCTGGCTGGACATCAAGGACCCCAACTACTGCGGCGAGGAGCCCAACCGCACCTGCAGCGTCGCGGGCCTCCACGACAAGGCACAGCGGCTGACCGCCGCCGGCATCCAGGTCCTCTACGGCTTCTTCGAGTACCACGGCGGCAACACCCCCGACGTCGGCGGCCGCGGCTGGAAGAGCCTGGAGGGCAAGCTCGGCCGTCTGGAGGGCATGACCACCACCGGGGCCCGTGACAAGGTCGTCGGCGCCTTCAACAGCTCCGGCGCCGGCATCCCGGTCGGCCGCCGCGCGATGGACTACGGCGACACCGACATCAAGAACGGGTTCGGCAACTGCACCGAGGCCACCTGGAACACCTGCGCGGAACTGAAGAAGGGAGCGGCCGACCGGGCAGCCGGCCGACTCGCCGCCACGCTGTCCTGGACGACCACCTACAACGACCCCTGGTACGTGGACAAGCTCCTCGGCGACGCCCAGGTCGACGGCATCATCGCGGGCTACGGCGCCTTCACGGGCGTGCGGGAGTACGACGACACCTGGCAGTGCGCCAACGCGATCAACCTCGTCCGCGACTGGGTCAACCGCCACAGCGGCAGTCACCGGATGGCCAACAGCGGTGACCGCCTCTTCAAGTAGGGGACCGTCAGCCCCGGACCGCTCCCGCGCGGCCCGGGGCCGGGCATTTGTTTCGGGCGAGAAGTAGGGGTACTGTCTCCCAGTCGCCCGACAGGGAGCACCGGACACGCGATGGCGCGGACGGTTCCGGGGCGGCCAATCCACGAGAAACAGCACAGGCCGAGTTCGGCATGCCTGGTTATCGGGATTGCGGCCGGATTCGCTTTTCGGAGCGGGGCTCGGCTAGAGTTTGAAACGTCGAACGGGGCATCAAACCCCGGAAGGCACCGGCGAGTTGGATGACGAAGCCCCGGAAAACGGAGCGGAAAACATCTGATAAGCTGGAAACACGAAAGAATGAAGCGCCCGGAGGGCCCGCTGGAAGGCGGTCCGAAGGAAGCGTCCGTTCCTTGAGAACTCAACAGCGTGCCAAAAGTCAACGCCAGATATGTTG
>NZ_JBHZCN010000104.1:0-31465 GCF_042755465.1 Kitasatospora sp. NPDC059160
GCCCGCGGGCACCCGGCGCCCCACACCCAGCCCGGGTTTTGGGGGCGCGCGGTCCGTACGCCCGGACGGGCGTACGGAGTCCGGGTCACGCACCGTCCCTGGGCGCGCTCCGGAACCAGTGGGCCGGGCGGGCCGGAGGGCAGCTCCGGCCCGCCCGGCGGACCGTCAGACGGGCCGGGAGGCGAGCTCCTTGGCCGCGCGGGCGCAGGCACGCGCGATCCGGTCCTCGTTGACGGTGGTCAGCTCGCCCTTCTCGACGACGGCGTTGCCGTTGACGAACAGGGTCGCCAGCGGCGGCAGGGCGCCGAAGGTGAGGGCCGCGACCGGGTCGGCGATCGAGGAGTGCATGACCCCGTCGATCTTCCACAGCGCCAGGTCGGCCAGCTTGCCGGCCTCGATGGAGCCGATCTCGGCCTGCCGCCCGAGCACCCGGGCGCCGCCCATGGTGCCCAGCCGCAGCGCCTGGCGCCCGGTCAGCGCGGTCGGGGAGCCGTGCAGCCGGTTGATCAGCAGCGCGTTGCGCAGCTCGGTGCCCAGCTCGCCGGACTCGTTGGAGGCGGTGCCGTCGACGCCGAGCCCGACCGGTACGCCGGCCTTGAGCATGTCGGGCACCCGGGCGATCCCGGCGGCCAGGCGGGCGTTGGAGGAGGGGCAGTGCGCCACGCCGGTGCCGGTCTCGGCGAACTTGGCGATGTCGGAGTCGTTCATGTGGACGCAGTGCGCCATCCAGACGTCCTCGCCGAGCCAGCCGACCGACTCGAAGTAGTCGGTCGGCCCCATGCCGAACAGCTCCTTGCAGAACTGCTCCTCCTCGGCCGTCTCGGAGCCGTGGGTGTGCAGCCGGACGCCCTTGCGGCGGGCGAGTTCGGCGGACTGGCGGAGCAGGTCGGTGGAGACCGAGAAGGGCGAACAGGGCGCCAGCGCGACGTGCAGCATCGAGCCGAAGGAGGAGTCGTGGTAGCGGTCGACGGCGGCCTCGGAGGCGGCCAGGATGTCGTCCAGCTCCTCGACGGCGTGGTCCGGCGGCAGTCCGCCGTCCTTCTTGCTGCGGTCCATCGAGCCGCGCAGCGCGGTGAAGCGCAGGCCGAGCTCCTGGACGGCCTCGATCGAGGCGCCGAGGATGTCGCCGCCGTCCTTGGGGAAGACGTAGTGGTGGTCCGAGGCGGTGGTGCAGCCGGACTTGAGCAGGGCGGCGGCCGAGCCCTGGCTGGCGGCGTGCACGAGCTTGTCGTCGATCCGGGCCCAGGTCGGGTAGAGGGCGACCAGCCAGTCGAAGAGGATGTTGTCCTGGGCGAGGCCGCGGGTGATCCACTGGTAGAAGTGGTGGTGGGTGTTGACCAGGCCGGGGGTGAGCAGGTGGCCCTCGCCGTTGATCCGGCGCACCACGTTGTCCAGCCACGCCGGGGCGGGGCCGTTGCCGACGGATTCGATCCGGTTGCCGAGGATGACCACGTGGCCGCGGGCGTACTCGGTGTCGACGGCGTCGACCGTGGCGATCGCGACGTTCTCGATCACGATCCGCTGGTCGGCGGGCGGGGGCTGGACTGCCATGGTGTCACTCCTATGGGGGAGGGCCAGGAGGGGCGCGCACCGAGTGGTGTGCGCCCCTGCCCGGACCGGTCAGGACGGTGTCGCCGTCGGCACCGTCGCGCCGGGGGCCTCGCCGGACCTGGACTGCGATGCGGACCGGCGGGCGGTTCCGACGTGGTGGAACAGCAGGTTGAGCAGGACGGCCATCACGCAGCCGGCCGAGATCCCCGAGTGCATCAGGGTCCGGACCGCCTCCGGGAAGGCGTCGTAGAAGGTGGGTACGGCGATCGGGATGATGCCGACCCCGAGCGAGACCGACACCAGGATGGTGTTGGCGCTGGACTCCATGCCGGCTTCCGCGAGGGTGCGGATCCCGCTCGCCGCGACCGTGCCGAAGAGGACGATCCCGGCACCGCCGAGAACGGGCTGCGGCACCAGCGAGACGACCGAGCCGAGGACCGGGAAGAGTCCCAGCAGGATCAGGATGCCTCCGCCGGCCGCGACCACGAAGCGACTGCGGATCTTGGTCAGCGCCACCAGCCCGATGTTCTGGGCGAAGGCGCTGGCGGCGAAGCCGTTGAAGACGGGGCTGAGCGCGGTGGCCAGTCCGTCGGCCCGGAGGCCGGCGGCGAGCGTGGGTTCGTCGGCCTCGCGCTCGACGATCTTGCCGAGGGCGAGCATGTCGGCGGTGGACTCGGTCATCGAGACCACCATGACGATGCACATCGAGACGATCGCGGCCGCGTCGAAGGCGGGCGCGCCGAAGTGGAACGGGGACGGGAGCGCGAAGACCTTCGCGTCCTGGACCGCGCCGAAGTCGGCCAGCCCCAGCGGGAAGGCGACCAGGGTGCCGAACGCCAAGCCGATGAGCAGGGACAGCTGCTGCCAGAAGCCGCGCAGCAGCCGGTTGCAGAGCACCACCGCGGCGAGGGTGATCGCGGCGAGGCCGACGGCCCGTACGGAGCCGTACCCGGGGGCGCCCGGCGAGCCGCCGCGCGCCCAGTTCACCGCCACCGGGAGCAGGGACACCCCGATGAGGGTGATCACGGTGCCCTGGACGACCGGGGGGAAGAACCGGATGAGCTTGCAGAAGTACGGCGCCGCGAGGAAGCACAGGGCCCCCGCGACGATCACCGCGCCGAAGATCACCGGGAGGGCGTCCTTCGGTCCGCCTGTTTTTTCGATGGAGCCCTTGGCGATGGCGATCATGGGCGCGACGCCCGCGAACGACACGCCGTTCACGAACGGCAGTCGTGCGCCGATCTTCCAGATGCCGAGGGTCTGGAGCAGGGTGGCCAGTCCGGCGGTGAACAGGCTGGCCGATATGAGCAGGGCGAGGTCGGTGGCGGAGAGTCCGACGCCGGCGCCGACGATGAGCGGGGGTGCGACGACTCCCGCGTACATCGCGGCGACGTGCTGGAGCCCGGTGGAGAACAGCTTCACCGGGGGCAGCACCTCGTCCACGGGGTGGGTCCCGGACCCGGACGGCCCGCCGGGCAGGCGGGTCGACGTACCGTCCGGGCCTGGGGTTCTTGCAGGGGTGGAACCGCCGTCGTTACTGCTGGTGTTGCTGGGTGCCATGTCGAGCCCCTCTTGTGCCCGTGGCTCCCGGCGCGCCCGTGGCGCTGGAGATCCCCCGAGGGCGGGACGGCGGAGCAAGGATCCCTCGGGACGCTTCTCCAGTGCCCCGGGCCGGCCGCCGCGAGGCGAGCACGAACTCCGGTTGGTGGGGGTGGAGAAACAGGTGGAGCGTGGTGCGGTGGTACGAGTGGCGATGGTGGTGCGGGTGGCGATGGTGGTGCGGTCCGCCCGAACTCGACCGGCCCGAGCGGGCCGGAGGGTGCGGCGATTCCGGGCGGAGTCCATGGGGTGGGGTGAGCGGGGTGGGGGAGGTCAGGCGACCGGGATGACCGGGACGACGCCCTCGCGGTGCACGGTGCCCTCGATCAGGCCGTACATGCGGTCCGCGGCGTAGTAGACCTCGTTCTCGTTCTTGAGGCCGAACGGCTCCAGGTCGACGAGGAAGTGGTGCTTGTTGGGCAGTTCGAGGCGTACCTCGTCCACCTCGGCGCGGTTGTTGAGGACCCGGGTGCCCATCGCGTGCAGGGTCTGCTGCAGCGAGTAGGAGTAGGTCTCGGCGAACGCCTCCAGCATGTGCCGCTTCACGTGGGTGTAGGAGCGGTTCCAGTTGGGCTGGGCCTCGCCGTCGCGACCGCTGTAGCCGTACTTCCAGCGGGCGGTGACCTGGGTGGCGAGGATGCGGTCGTACGCCTCCTGGAGGGTGGTGTACTTGTCCTTGATGTAGCCCCAGAACTCCGAGTTGGTGGAGTTCATGACGATGAGGTCCTTGAGGCCGGAGATGACCTGCACCGTCTCGCCGTCGTAGACGATCTCGGTGGTGCGGGTCTCCTGGCCGGTGCGGACGAAGGAGTGGCCGACCTCCTCCGAGCCGATGAACCGGGCCGAGCTGTCCGGCGTCCTGATCCGGTCCCAGGCGTACTCCTCGATCCGGATCCGGGCGCTGTGCACGACGCCGCGCTCGGTGTCGTCGACGAAGTGCCGGGCCAGCAGGATGCCGAAGGCCTCGGCCGAGTCGATGCCGTACTCCTTGGCGAAGGCGTACACGGTGTTCTTGGTGGTGTCGGTGGGAAGGCAGTTGGCGTTCGACCCGGTGAGGTGGACGTCCTCGAACTCGCCCTGGAGGGAGACCGAGACGTTCAGGTCCTTGATCTCGTGCCGGGTGGAGTCGCGGTAGACCCGGACGATGCGGTTCTCCGCCTTGCCGTACTGGTTCTGACCGAGCACGTGGGCCATGACAGGCTCCTAAGCTTCCAGGTCGGTCCACTAGCTTCCGCGGTAGACCGAGTATCCGAACGGGTTCAGCAGCAGCGGCACGTGGTAGTGGTGCTGCTCGGGCGCGACCGTGAAGACGATCGAGACCTCGGGGAAGAACGGCGGCTCCGCGGACCCCCGCGCGTAGTACGCGCCGGTGTCGAAGAGCAGCCGGACGACCGAGCCCGCCTCCACGGCCGGGAGGTCCTTGACCCGGCCGTCGGAGTCCGTGGCGGAGGTGCCGAGCACCTGCCAGCCACCCTCGGTGTGCAGTGCGAGCTCGACCGGGACGCCCTCGGCCGGGCGGCCGAGGCTGGTGTCGAGCACGTGGGTGGAGATGCCAGTCATGGGTGAGGTGACCTTACTGATGGCAGAGGTGATGGTGCGTCAGATCGCGCGGAGCGCACGTCCGGGGTGGGGCGTCCGGGATGGGACGCCCTTCCTGCCGAGCATTCTTGACGATGCGTCAGGAACCGTCGAGGAGGCGGCTCAGCCGGATGTCGTTGATCTTGCGCAGCTCGCCCCGGACGATCTCCGCCTCGGTGGCGGGGTCGTTGGGGTGGCGCTCGCGCAGGGCCGTGAGCATGGTGACCGCGGTGCGGCCGGTCGCGCAGATCAGGAACACGTGGCCGAACTTCGCCTCGTAGGCGGTGTTGGCCTCGTGCAGTTCGTCGAGGACCGCCCGGTCCACGCCCTGGATGCCGGCCTGTTCGCGCTCGGAGGTGGCGTCGCCCTCCTTGGGCCGGCCGATCCGGGCGTGTCCGGCCATCGCGTCGCGCAGGTCCGCGACGGTCAGCGCGGCCATGGCCGCCGCGTTGGCGGCGAGCAGGGCCTCACGGCTGGACCAGGGTCGGGTCTGTGCGACGGCGGCGGCCCAACGGGGGCTGGAGCATACCTCCAGCAGGATCTCCTCCAGCTTCGCGGCATCGGCCGCGGCCAGGGAGTCGAGGGCGTGGGGGTGGTTGGTCACGAGTGGACCTCCTGAAGAGTGGTGCCACCCGGAAAAGCTAGATCGGCCCCACCCTGCCGTCAACAGTTTGTTGAACCCTTGGTGGTTACGTTTTGAACCGGGCCGCGCTGCGGGGCCCTTTCGTGTGCGATTCGCCAAGTGTGCCCCGCCGTGGGCCGGTCGAGACTGTCCACAGCGGCGGGGTCACCCGTCCGCGAACCCCTCGCGGGTTCCTCGCGAACCCCTCGTGGGTTCCTCGTGAGCTCTTCGCGGGGAGCCCGCGAGCCGCGCTCAGGACGGCTTCGTGCCGTCCTGGCGGTTCAGGTAGTTGTACACGGTGAAGCGGCTGACGCCCAGGGCCGAGGCGACCGTCTCGACCCCGTGGCGGACGGTGAAGGCGCCGCGCTCCTCCAGGAGGGCGACGACCCGCTGCTTCTCCCAGCGGTCCAGCTCGGCCAGCGGGCGGCCGTCGAACTGGCGGGCCATCTCGGCCAGCAGCCGGTCCAGCGCACTGCTCAGGTGCGGCAGCCGGACGGCCAGGGCCGGGGTGCCCTCCCACTCCAGGACGACGTCCTCGGCCTTCGCCTCGTCCAGTGGGACGGGCGTCGCGCCGACCGCGTCCAGCAGCGGCTTGACCGCCGCGGCGAGCGGGTGCTCCACGTGCTCGGTCACGGCGTACCGCCCTCCTCTCCCAGCACGCTCACCTGGACGGAGATGCGGGTCGCCCCGGCGTCCAGGGTCTCCCGGAGCAGCCGGGTCACCGCGGCGAGGACCTGGTCGGCCTCGCCCTCGGCGCCGGTCCCGAAGGGGCCGACCGCCACGTCCAGGCCGGCCTCGTCGACGACCTTGCGGGCCGTCGCGGCGTGCTCGGGGAACGTGTCCAGTTCGAACGGTTCTGTCGTGAACTCCACCATCAATCGCACCCGCTCACTCTAGCGAGCGGGGGTGGGCGGGGGCAGGGCCTGGGCGATCGAACAGTCGCGGGGTCGGTGGGCGGACCCCTCGGAGCCACTTCAACAAAATGTTGCGGCAGCCTTGACACCCGCTCGGCGGGCCGGAGATGCTTCCACCACACAGAATCCCTCTTCCGGATCGTGGAAGTTGCGGATGAAGGAAGAGAGAGTGAGAGGTGATGGACGTGACGGCGGCTGCCAAGCACGGCTTCACGGTCAACCTGTCGATCCTGTTCGGCGAACTCCCGCTGCTGGAGCGCCCCGCGGCCGCCGCCGCGGCCGGCTTCACGGCCGCCGAACTCTGGTGGCCCTTCGGCACCGAACACAGCCCGGGTCGGGCCGAACTCGACGCGCTGCGCAAGGCGTTCAGTGACGCGGGCGTCCGGCTCACCGGCCTCAACTTCCTGGACGACCTCAGCCAGGGCGCCCGGGGAACCGTCTCGGTCCCGTCCGAGCGGGAGCGCTTCCGGGCCAACGTCCCGGTCGCCGCGGAACTGGCCGCCTCGCTCGGTGCCACCGCGCTCAACGCGCTGTACGGCAACCGGGTCGAGGGCGTCGAGCCGGCCGAGCAGGACGCGGTCGCACTGGAGAACCTGGTGCTCGCGGCCCGGGCGGCCCACGAGATCGGTGCCGTCCTGCTGATCGAGGCCCTCAACGCGGCCGAGTCCCCGGACTACCCGCTGGTCTCCGCGGCCGCCGCGGTCGAGGTGGTCGACAAGGTCAACGCCGCCACCGGCCTGGGGAACGCCAGGTTCCTCTGCGACCTGTACCACCTGGCCAAGAACGGCGAGGACCTGGCGGCCGTCATCGACACCTACGCCGACCGGATCGGCCACGTGCAGATCGCCGACAACCCGGGCCGCAACGAGCCCGGCACCGGCGGGCTGGACTTCGAGGACCTGTTCACCCGGCTCAGCGCGGCCGGCTACAGCGGCTCGATCGGCCTGGAGTACCGCCCCTCCACCGGCGTCAGCGCCGACAGCTTCGACTGGCTGCCGCGCGAGCTGCGCGCCGCCCGCTGACCCGGCGCCCACTCCGCCGGCGCCCACTCCGCCGGCCGACCCGGCGCCCCCGGCGCCCGTCCGGCCCGGGTACGCGGCGTACCGCGGCGCCCGTCCGGCCCGTCACCCCTCCCCACCCGTACACGTAAGGAACCCGACGCGATGAGCGCCTCCCGCAAGATTGCCTTCGTCGGCCTCGGCATCATGGGCAAGCCCATGGCCGTCAACCTGGTCAAGGCCGGCCACCACGTGACCGGCTTCGACCTCTCCCAGGCCTCTATCGACACCGTGATCGCGGCCGGCGGCCACGGCGCCGCCAGCATCGCCGACGCGGTGAAGGACGCCGAGGTCGTCATCACCATGGTCCCGGCCGACCCGCACGTCGAGGCGGTCATCCTCGGTGAGGGCGGCGTCCTGGAGAACGTCCAGGCCGGCACCCTGGTGATCGACATGTCCTCGATCACCCCGCAGACCTCCATCAAGGTCGGCAAGGCCGCCCGGGAGAAGGGCGTGCGCACCCTGGACGCCCCGGTCTCCGGCGGCGAGGCCGGTGCGGTCGAGGCGGTGCTGTCGATCATGGTCGGCGGCGAGGCGGCGGACTTCGCCGAGGCGAAGCCGCTGTTCGACGCGCTCGGCACCACGGTCGTCCACGTCGGCCCCGACGGCGCCGGCCAGACCGTCAAGGCCGCCAACCAGCTGATCGTCGCGGTCAACATCCAGGTGCTCGCCGAGGCCGTGGTGTTCCTGGAGAACGCCGGCGTCGACCTCGCGGCCGCGCTGGACGTGCTCGGCGGCGGCCTGGCCGGCTCCACGGTGCTCAACCGCAAGAAGGCGAACATGCTCAACCGCGAGTTCGCCCCCGGCTTCCGGATCGACCTGCACCACAAGGACATGGGCATCGTCACCGACGCCGCCCGCGCCGTGGGCGCCGCGCTGCCGGTCGGCGCCGTGGTCGCCCAGCTGGTCGCCTCCGCCCGGGCCAACGGCGACGGTTCGCTCGACCACTCGGCGCTGCTGCGCGGCGTCGAGCGGCTCTCGGGCCGCGAGGTCGCCTGACCCGAGGGGCCGAGGCCCCACAGACTCCTCCTGGTGGCGTGTACCTGATCCGGTCGTGCCCGCGCCACCAGGAGGCCAGACCCGACCGGCGTGCGGGCAGGGGCTCATCCGCCCGCCCGCCGGTCGATCCAAGCCGGTGACGCACACACCCTCCCCCGGGGGCACTTCGGTCGTGCCAGCGGTGCGTCGCCTGGCCCCCTCCTCGCCGAGGGGAGCCCCTCGAACGTCGGAAGCGGGTCGAGGGGAACGGCGGGGAGGGGGTCGCACCCCCTACGGGACCGGCGCTCCCACGGAAGCGACGATCCTCCGGGACCGGCGCTCCCGCGGGAGCTCGGCCCCGGGCCGGGCCGCACCGCCCGGCCAGGGGGGTCGCAACCCCGGTGCCACCGGACCCATGCTTGTCCGGACCCATGTTCGTGGAACACCGCCCGACCCGCACGGAAGTGAGGACCACCGATGCCCCCCACCCCCCTCAAGGGCCACGTGGTCGTAGCGCCGGACAAGTTCAAGGGCACCCTGGAGGGTGCCGAGGTCGCCGCCCGGATCGCCGCCGGCATCCGGCGTGCCGCACCCGGCGCCGACGTGCGCGAACTGCCCGTCGCCGACGGCGGTGAGGGCACCCTGGCCGCGGCGCTCGCGGCCGGGTTCGACCGCGTCCCGGCCAAGGTGGCCGGTCCGACCGGCCTGCCGGTGGACGCCGCCCTGGCCGTCCGCGGCGACACCGCCGTGGTCGAACTGGCCCAGGCCTCCGGGCTCGCCCGGCTGCCCGGCGGCCGGACCGCCCCGCTCGCGGCCGGCTCCTACGGCGTCGGCCAGCTGATCGCCCGCGCGGTGTCGATGGGTGCCAAGCGGATCGTGCTCGGCCTCGGCGGCAGCGCCTGCACGGACGGCGGGGCCGGCATGGTGCAGGCGCTCGGGGTCCGGCTGCGGGACGCCGACGACGTCGAACTTCCGCCCGGCGGAGCCTCGTTGCGCCGCCTGGAGCGGATCGACCTCGGCCCGCTGGCCGAGCTGCTGACCGGGGTGGACGTCGTGGTCGCCTGCGACGTGGACAACCCGCTGCTGGGCCCGCGCGGCGCCACCGCCGTCTACGGCCCGCAGAAGGGCGCCGACGGCGACGACCTGGTGGTCCTGGAGCAGGGGCTGACCCGCTTCGCCGACCGGGTGGCCGCGGTGACCGGTCGGGACGTGCGGGAGGCCCCCGGCGCCGGGGCCGCGGGCGGGGTGGGCTTCGCCGCCCTCGCCCTGCTCGGCGCCACCATGCGACCCGGTATCGAGCTGCTGCTCGAACTGCTGGGTTTCGACGAGGCCGTGCGTGGGGCACGCCTCGTCGTCACCGGTGAGGGCTGCCTGGACGCTCAGACGCTCCATGGCAAGGCCCCCGCCGGAGTCGCCGCGGCGGCTGCCCGGGCGGGGGTTCGGGTGGCCGCCGTGGCGGGTCGGCTGGAGCTGTCCGAGCCCGAGTGGCGGGCGGCCGGCTTCACCGCCGCGGTCGCCCTCACCGACCTGGCCGAGCAGCCGGGGGACAGCATGACCAGGGCCGGCGAGCTGGCCGAGGTGGCGGGGGAGCGGCTGGCCGTGGAGCTGCTGCCGGGCTGAGCCCTCGTACGTTCCTCCATTGACGTTTTGTTGAAGGCGGGCCTAGGCTCCCGGCAATCCTTCGACCCCACCCGTGTTCCGCCACCCCCAACTCCCAGGTTCCGGAGGTCCCCATGCCGATCAGCCAGCCAGCGGTGATCCGCTCCCGCCGGGCGGTGCTGCCCGAGGGCGAGCGCCCCGCGGACGTGCTGATCCGGGACGGCAGGATCGAGCAGGTCGCCGCCCACGGATCGCTCGTGGTCGGCGACAGCGACCTCGTCGACCTCGGCGACACCGCGCTGCTGCCCGGCCTGGTCGACACCCACGTGCACGTCAACGAGCCCGGCCGGACCGAGTGGGAGGGCTTCGCCACCGCCACCCGGGCCGCCGCGGCCGGCGGCGTCACCACGATCATCGACATGCCGCTCAACTCCGTACCGCCCACCACCACGGTGGCGGGGCTGGACGTCAAGCGGAAGACCGCCGAGGGCCAGGCCTGGGTCGACCTCGGCTTCTGGGGCGGGGCCGTGCCCGGCAACGTCCCGGACCTCGAACCCCTGCACCGGGCGGGCGTGTTCGGCTTCAAGAGCTTCCTCGCCCCGTCCGGCGTCGACGAGTTCCCGCACGTCGAGGCCGCCGACCTGGAGGCCGCGCTGGCCGAGCAGGCCCGGATCGGGGCACTGGCGATCATCCACGCCGAGGACCCGGCCGTGCTGGCCGCCGCGCCGCAGCAACCCGGCGTCCACTACCGGGACTTCCTCGCCTCCCGCCCGGCCGGCGCGGAGACCGCCGCGGTCGCCCACCTGCTCGACACGGCCCGGCGCACCGGTGCCCGGGTGCACATCCTGCACGTCTCCTCGGCGGCCGTGCTGCCCCTGCTGCGTCGGGCCCGCGAGGCGGGCGTGCGGGTCACCGCCGAGACCTGCCCGCACTACCTGACGCTCGCCGCCGAGCAGGTGCCCGACGGCGACACCGCCTTCAAGTGCTGCCCGCCGATCCGCGACGAGGCCAACCGGGACGCCCTCTGGCAGGCCCTGGCCGACGGCGAGTTCACCGCCGTCGTCTCGGACCACTCGCCGTCCACCCCCGACCTCAAGCTGCTGCCCGAGTTCGGCGGCAGCGGCGACTTCGCGGCGGCCTGGGGCGGCATCGCCTCGCTCCAGCTGGGCCTGCCCGCCATCTGGACCGAGGCCCGCCGACGCGGCCACACGCTCGCCGACGTGGTGCGCTGGATGTCCGCCGGACCGGCCGAACTGGTCGGCCTCACCGGCACCAAGGGCGCCATCGCGGCGGGCTGCGACGCCGACCTGGTCGCCTTCGACCCCGACGGGGAGTTCGCCGTCCACGCGGGCGAGCTGCACCACCGCAACCCGGTCACCCCGTACGCCGGACGGACCCTGAGCGGCGCCGTGCGCACCACCTGGCTGCGCGGCCGGGCGGTGGACACCGGGGCCGAGCCCTTCGGCCGCCAGCTGCTGCGCCCCGCGGACTAGCCCGGCGAACGGCCCGGCGGACCAGCCCCCGGCGGATCGGCCCCCGGCGGATCGGGCCCTCGCTTCGGTCCCTCGCTCCGGGCCTGCCAACTCCCTTACCCACCAAGCCTTCCGAGGAGAGTCAGTGACCACTGCCGACACCCCGAGCGCTCCCTTCACCGAGCTGGTCAACCTGGCCTCCCGGCTGCTCGGCGCGGGCGTCGTCGCCACCAACGAGGACACCTTCGCGGACGCCGAGAACCTGCTGGTGGCCAAGCCGGCCGAGTTCCGCCCGCACACTTTCGGCCACAAGGGCCAGATCATGGACGGCTGGGAGTCCAAGCGCCGCCGCGGCGTCTCCGCGGACCAGCCGCACCCCACCGACCAGGACCACGACTGGGCGATCGTCCGGCTCGGCGTCGGCGGTGCGATCCGCGGCGTGATCGTCGACACCGCGCACTTCACCGGCAACTACCCGGAGAGCGCCGTGGTCGAGGCCGCCTCCGTCCCCGGGCACCCCTCGCCCGAGGAGCTGCGGGCCGCCGAGTGGACCGTCCTCGTGCCGCGCACCCCGCTGCGGGGCGACACCGCCCACGAGTTCGCCGTCCAGGACGACTCCCGCTACACCCACGTGCGGCTCAACATCTACCCGGACGGCGGCGTGGCCCGCCTGCGGGTGCACGGCGAGGTGCTGCCCGACCCGCGCGAACTGGACGGCCTCACCTTCGACCTGGCCGCCCAGGAGTACGGCGGCGTGGCCGAGGCGGCGTCCGACCGCTACTTCTCCTCCCCGCACAACCTGAACGCTCCCGGTCGCGCCTCCGTCATGGGCGAGGGCTGGGAGACCCGTCGTCGGCGCGACAAGGCCAACGACTGGGTTCAGATCGCCCTGGCCGGGGGCGGTGAGGCCCTGGCGGTCGAGGTGGACACCACCCACTTCGTCGCCAATGCCCCCGGCTGGGCCGACCTGATCGGCTTCGACGCCTCGACCGGGCAGGCCGCGACCTCGCAGGCGCCGGCCGACGGCGAGTGGTTCGAGATCCTGCCCCGCACCCGCCTGCAGCCCGACACCCGGCACCGCTTCCGGCTCGACGTCGGCCGCCCGGTGACCCACGTGCGGATCAACGTCTACCCGGACGGCGGCCTCGCCCGCCTGCGGCTCACCGGCCGCCTCACCGAGGCCGGCCGCGCGGCCCTCGCGCTGCGCTGGTTCAACGCCGTCCCGGCCGCGGAGGCCGCCGCCGCCCTCGTCGACGCCGGCCTCGGCGCGGAGGAGGCCGCCGTCCTGGCCGCCGCCCGCCCGCTGGCGGACCCGGCCGCGGCCACCGCCGCGGTCGCCGGCCTCCAGCCGGCCGACGGCCCGGACGGCGAGCACTCCGCCCGCCGCCGCTCGGCGCTGTGGCGCCTGCTGGGCGTCTGAGCGGGGCTCGCCCGCCCGCCCGCTCCACCTCTCCACGCACCGCCTTATCGACACCTGAAGGACCCTCCATGTCCAAGATCCTGACCACGGAGTCCGGCGCCCCGGTCGCCGACAACCAGAACTCGGCCTCGGCCGGCGAGTACGGCCCGCTGCTGATCCAGGACCAGCAGCTGCTGGAGAAGCTGGCCCGGTTCAACCGCGAGCGCATCCCGGAGCGCGTCGTGCACGCCCGCGGCTCCGGCGCGTACGGCTACTTCGAGGTCACCGACGAGGTGTCGAAGTACACCCGGGCGGCGTTCCTGTCGGAGGTCGGCAAGCGCACCGAGGTCTTCCTCCGCTTCTCCACGGTGGCCGGCAACCTCGGCGCCAGCGACGCGGTGCGCGACCCGCGCGGCTTCGCGCTGAAGTTCTACACCGAGCAGGGCAACTACGACCTCGTCGGCAACAACACCCCGGTGTTCTTCATCAAGGACCCGGTCAAGTTCCCCGACTTCATCCACTCGCAGAAGCGCGACCCGTACACCGGCGTGCAGGAGGCGGACAACGTCTGGGACTTCTGGGCCCACTCGCCGGCCTCGACCCACCAGATCACCTGGCTGTTCGGCGACCGCGGCATCCCCGCCTCGTACCGCCACATGAACGGCTACGGCTCGCACACCTACCAGTGGGTCAACGCCGAGGGCGAGGCCTACTGGGTGAAGTACCACTTCAAGACCAACCAGGGCATCCGCAGCCTGGACGGCGACCAGGCCGCCGAGGTGGTCGGCGCCGACGCCGACTCGCACCAGCGCGACCTCCACCAGGCCATCGAGCGGGGCGTGTTCCCGTCCTGGACCCTCTACGTCCAGCTGATGCCGGTCGCCGAGGCCGCGGACTACCGCTTCAACCCCTTCGACCTCACCAAGGTGTGGCCGCACGCCGACTACCCGCTGGTCAAGGTCGGCCGCCTGGTGCTCAACAGGAACCCGGAGAACGTCTTCGCCGAGGTCGAGCAGTCCGCGTTCTCGCCGAACAACTTCGTGCCCGGCATCGGCCCCTCCCCGGACAAGATGCTCCAGGGCCGGCTGTTCGCCTACGCCGACGCCCAGCGCTACCGCCTCGGCGTCAACCACACCCTGCTGCCGGTGAACGCCCCGCACGCCACCGAGGCCGCCAACTACGGCCGGGACGGCCTCATGGCCGTCAACAGCGCGGGCCGCGGCAAGAACTACGAGCCCAACTCGTACGACGGCCCGGCCCAGACCGACGGCGCGCTCGCGGCGCCGGTCAAGGTCGACGGCTACACCGGCACCTACACCACGCCGGCCCACACCAAGGACGACGACTTCTTCCAGGCCGGCGAGCTCTACCGGCTGATGTCGCAGGGCGAGCGGACCCGCCTGATCGACAACATCGCCGGCTTCCTGTCGCAGGTCAGCCGGGACGACGTGGTGGAGAAGAACCTCGCCCACTTCCACGCCGCCGACGAGGAGTACGGCGCCCGCCTGGAGGCCGCCGTCGCCAAGCTCCGCGCGGGCGACGAGGGCTGACCCTCCGCGGGCCGACCCTCCTCGCACTCTCCGCACCGACCTTTCGCACCGACCTTCCGCACCCTCAGGACCGCCGGGGCCCGCACCCCGGCGGCTCCACGACGGGCCCCTCCCCCCGGGCAGTGGGGGAGGGGCCCGTCGGGCTTCGCGGGGGCGCTGCGGCGGACGAGGTGTCGGGTGCGGGTTCCGTTCGTGCGTGTGCGCGGGGCCCCTTGTACCAGCCGACCGGCCGTGCTCCACGGAATGTTCACGGATATTCACGGACGGCAGCCGCCCGGGGCCCGGGGTGGATAGGCTGGAGACCGCCCGCGGTCGCTCCGTGGGGGGACATCGGAAGGGGACGACATGTCGACACCAGCCCCGGGTCGTCACGCCGCGCTGGACCAGGGCCCGACGGGCCCGTTCACCTCCCTGCAGCACGCCCTCAGACTGCTGGAGGCCGTCGACCGGCACCCCGACGGCGCCACCCTGGTCGGGCTCGCGCGGGAGACCTCGCTGGGCCTGCCGACCGTCCGCCGGCTCGCCGAGATCCTGGAGATCGAGGGCTACCTCCAGTGCCAGGACGGCGGTTGGGTGCTCGGCGGCACCTTCGCCCTGCTCGGGCAGCACAACCGGGAACAGCTCGTCAAGGCCCGGCTGAACCGCAAACTCGCCGAACTCCGGGACGAGTTGGGCGCCGCGGTCTACTTCACCCGGTACCACGACGGGGAGTTGTCGGTCGAGGCGGTCGCCGCCGCCGACTACGCGCCCGCCGTCCAGGAGTGGGTGGACTTCCGTGCCACCGCGCACGCCAGCGCGATCGGCAAGTGCCTGCTCAGCCAGCTCGACGCGGACGGCCGGCGGGACCACCTCTCCCGGCACCCGGTCGCCCGGCTGACCTCCCGCACCGTCACCGATGCCGACCAGCTGATGCACCGGCTGGAGCGCCAGCCCGCGACGGTGCCGGTGCTGGACATCCAGGAGTACGCGCTCGGCACCGTCTGCGCGGCGGTGCCGATCACGGCGGGCAGCACGGTCGGCTGCCTGGCCACCTCGATGCCCGTGGACAACATCCACAAGCTCAGGGCCGCGGCCGAACTGCTGGCCGCCCGGGCGGCGCCGCTGATACTGGCGATGGCGGTCTGAGCACCGCTCGCTCGTGGGGCCCCGTCGGACGCGTCGTCCGGCGGGGCCCGCGCGCTTTCCGCGGGAGGGTTGCCGCGGGAGGGTTTCCGGGGGTGGGTTTCTCCGGGGGTGCCCCGCGGTGCACATCACTTATTAGACTCGATGTCGATAAGAGGTGCCGAACCCCTTGTCCCCACCGCTACCGGCGAGTACGTTTCCGAGAGTCGAGCCGCCGCCCCCAGGTCAGGAGGGCCTGCCATGCCCCGCCCCACCCCCGTCCCCGCCGTCGCCGCCCCCGCTGCGCGGGTGCACGAGAGCCTCGTCCTGGAACCCCGGGACGTCCGCTTCGACTGGGCCCGGCTGCCGCTGCACTGGATCCCGGACGAGCCGATGGCCACCCACGTGATCAACGTGCTGCACCTGCTGCTGCCCGAGGGCGAGCGCTGGTTCGTCAAGGTGTTCAAGGAAGCGCTGCCGCTGATCCGGGACGAGCAGCTGCGCGAGGAGGTGCTCGGCTTCATCGGGCAGGAGGCCATCCACGCCGAGGCCCACCAGGAGGTGCTCGACCACCTGCTCGGCCAGGGCCTCGACCCGCGCCCGTACGTCCGGCAGATCTCCTGGCTGTTCCAGCGCGTCCTCGGCGACAAGCCGGGCCTGACGCCGGCGCAGCGGCGGGAGAACGTCATCGAACGGGTCGCCTTCGTCGCGGCGATCGAGCACTTCACCGCCTTCCTCGGCAACTGGGCGCTCAACTCCCCGGGCCTGGACCGGGCCAAGGCCGACCCGACGATGCTGGACCTGCTGCGCTGGCACGGCGCCGAGGAGGTCGAGCACCGCAGCGTCGCCTTCGACCTGATGGTCCACCTGGACCCGGGCTACCTGCGGCGGGTCCGCGGCATGGCGATCTCCGGGCCGCTGCTGGTGCACCTCTGGGTGCGCGGCGCCCGCTTCCTGCTCGCCGCCGACCCGACCCTGGAGGGGCGGCTCAGGCCCACCTGGCGGGAGGCGAGTCGGATCGCCAAGCGCGGGCTGCTGCCGGATCCGGTCCGCTCCCTCCGCTCCGGGCTGCGCTACCTCCGGCCGGGCTACCACCCGACCCAGGAGGGCTCCTCCAGCCAGGCGCTGGGTTACCTCGCCACCTCCCCGGCCGCCCGGGCGGCGGCCGGGCGGGGCTGACGGGGAGCAGCTGACGGCTGACAACTGACAGGTTTCAACGAACAGCGAACGTTATCTGTTCGCTGAAATCTGAAATCTGAAATCTGAAATCTGTCAGGTGTCAGCCGTCGGCCGTCAGCTGCCGCCCGCCGCCCGCCCGCCCCCGCCGCCCTTCCTCTCTCCCCGCCAAGGACCCGCCCGGATGGACCTGCTCACCCCGCCCCCCGACCTCTACGGCCGCCCCCGCGCCGACGGCTTCATGCGCTGGCTCACCGCCTTCGGTGACCGCTACTCCCCGGCGCTCGGCGGCCCGCTGCTGCGCCGCAACCCCCGCCGCCCGCTCAGCCGCCCCACCCCGCTGCTCCGGCTGGTCGTCGCCGAGCGCCGTCAACTCGCCTCCGACGTGATCGAGTTGACGCTCGCCGACCCCTCCGGCGGGCAACTGCCGTCCTGGCAGCCCGGCGCCCACCTGCGGCTGGCCCTGCCCTCCGGCCGTGAGCGCCACTACTCGCTCAGCGGCGACCCCGCCGACCGCCGGCACTACCGGATCGCCGTCCGGCGGTTGCCCGGGGGCGGCGGAGGGTCCGTCGAGGTCCACGACGCCCTGCACCCCGGCGCCCGCCTCGCCGCCCGCCGCCCGCGCAACGGCTTCGCCTTCTGTGCCGAGCCCGCCGTCCTGCTGCTCGCCGGCGGCATCGGTGTCACCCCGCTCCTCCCGATGGCCCGCGAGGCCCAACGGCACGGCCTGGACTGGACGTTGGTGCACGTCGGCCGCAGCGCCGACACCCTCCCGTACAGCGACGAGCTGCGCGCCCTCGATCCGCGCCGGGTCGTGCTGCGCACGGACGACGAGCACGGCGGCGTCCCCACCGGCGCCGAACTCCTCGCCCACGCCCCGCACGGCGCGGCCGTCTACTGCTGCGGCCCGGCCCCGATGCTCGCCGCCGTCCAAGCGGCTCTGGACGAATCCACCTCCACCGCCCTGCACTTCGAGCGCTTCGGCGCCGCCCCGGTCACCGACGGCCGGCCCTTCGCCGTCCGGCTCGGCGCCGACGGGCCGATCCTGGACGTCCCCGCCGACCGCTCCGCCCTGGACGTGCTGCGCGAGGCCCGCCCCGACCTCCCGTACTCCTGCCACCAGGGCTTCTGCGGCACCTGCGAGGTCCGCCTGGTGGCCGGTACGCCCGAGCACCGGGACCGCCGCCTCACCCCCGAACAGCGCGCCGCCGGCGCCCTGCTGCCCTGCGTCTCCCGCGCCGCCGAGGGTGAGACCCTCGTGCTCGACCTCGACCTCGACGCCGACCTCGACGTCTAGAAGGAGCCCCCGATGCCCCCGACGGCGCATGCGATGCCGACGTTCTCCTACTCCGAGCGCGACCTCGCCCGCTTCCGCGAGACCCAGCAACTGGCGTACCACTGCGCCGAACAGGTCGCCGCCTGGATCGAACCCGGGGTCACCGAGCGCCAGACCACCGCCGAGCTGCGCCGCCGCCTGGTCGCCGCCGGGGTGCAGGACTTCTTCCACGTCCCGTTCGCCTGGTTCGGCGACCGCACGGCGTTCCGGCACTTCCACACCCCGCTGCAGTTCTTCGCCGGCGGCCGCCGCCTGGAGGAGGGCATGCCGTACGTGCTGGACTGCGCGCCCGTCGTGGACGGCTACACCGCCGACATCGGCTACGGCGGCAAGGTCGGCGAGAACCGGGTCTGGGACCGGCTGGCCGCCGACCTCCAGGTCTACCGCGAGCTGATCCTCACCGAGGTGCGCGCCCGCAAACCGCTCGACGAGGTGTACGCGGCGGTGGACGCGCAGATCGCCGCGCACGGCTACGACAACCGGCACCAGGTCTACCCGGGCCGGGTGATCGGCCACCAGGTCACCCGCACCACGGCACGTGGCCCGGCCGGGGTGAACGTCTTCGGCTTCGGCGTGCGCACCCTGCAGACCCTCGGCCGCGAGCTCATCTCCGAGCGCTTGCACGGCCGTTCGCCGCTGTGGGCGGACGGGCGGTCGTCCCGGCACGCGCCCACCCCGGGGCTGTGGGCGGTCGAGCCGCACATCGGCTTCCGCGGTGTGGGCATCAAGTTCGAGGAACTGCTGGTGGTCACCGAGGACGACGCCTACTGGCTGGACGACGACCTCCCGCACGTCCGCCGCTGGACCGCCGCCGAGCCGACCGCCGAGCCGACCGCCGAGCCGACCGCCCTCGCCGCAGCCACCGCCACCGTCGAGCCGACCGCCCAGGAGGCCACCCGATGACGACCCCCACCCGCCGCCGGACCGTCCACTCCGGCGGCATCCCGCTCGCCGTCTTCGAGCAGGGCGACCCCGAGGCCCCCACCGTCCTCCTGGTGCACGGCTACCCGGACACCCACACCGTCTGGGACGACATCGCCGCCGACCTGGCCCGCGACCACCACGTGGTCCGCTACGACGTGCGCGGCGCGGGCGAGTCGGGCGCCCCGGCGCACCGAGACGGCTACCGCCTGGAGCAGCTCGCCGACGACCTGTTCGCCGTCGCCGACGCCGTCAGCCCGGACCGCCCGGTCCACCTGGTCGCCCACGACTGGGGCTCGATCCAGTCCTGGGAGGCCGTCACCACCCCCGGCGCCGAGCGCCGGATCGCCTCCTACACCACCCTGTCCGGCCCCAGCCTGGACCACATGGGCTTCTGGCTGCGCCACCGGATGCGCCGCCCCACCCCGCGCCACCTGCGCCAACTGCTGCACCAGGGCGCGCACTCCTGGTACATCACCGCCTTCCACCTGCCCTTCCTGGCCCCGGCCGTCTGGCGCCTCGGCCTCGCCCGGGCCTGGCCGCGGGTGCTGCGCGACCTGGAGCACGTCACCCCGCGGGCCGACCACCCGCAGCGCACCCTGCGCCGCGACGCGGTCCGCGGCATCGAGCTTTACCGGGCCAACTTCCGCCCCACGCTGGGGAGTCCGCGGGAGCGGCCGACCGAGGTGCCGGTCCAGCTGGTCACCCTCACCCGGGACCGCTACGTCGGCACCTACCTCTCCGAGGGACTGGAACGCTGGGTGCCCCAGCTGACCCGCCGCACGCTGCACGCCGGCCACTGGTCGGCGCTGCTGGAGAAGGGAGCCGCCGTGGCCGGCATGGTCCGCGAGTTCACCGCCCGGATCGACACCGGGAAGGCGGACGGGGCCCAAGAGTCCTACGGTGACGGCCGGTTGGTGGTGGTCACCGGTGGCGGCAGCGGCATCGGCCGGGCCACCGCGCTGGCCTTCGCCGAGGACGGCGCCCGGGTGGTGGTCTGCGACCTCGACCTCGCGGCCGCCGAGCGCACCGCCGAACTCGCCGCCCTGGTCGGCCCGCAGGCGCACGCCTACCAGGTGGACGTCTCCGACGGCGCCGCGATGGACGCCTTCGCGCAGCGCGTCGCCGCCGAGCACGGCGTGCCCGACGTGATGGTCAACAACGCCGGCATCGGCCACTCCGGGACGTTCCTGCAGACGACCGAGAAGGAGTGGCAGCGCGTCCTGGACGTCAACCTCTGGGGCGTCATCCACGGCTGCCGCGCCTTCGGCACCCTGATGGCCGACCGGGGCCAGGGCGGCCACATCGTCAACGTCTCCTCGGCCGCCGCCTACCTGCCCGCCAAGGCGCTCACCGCCTACGCGACCAGCAAGGCCGCCGTCTTCATGCTCTCCGACTGCCTGCGCGCCGAGTTCGTCGGCCACGGCATCGGCGTCTCGACCATCTGCCCGGGCATCGTCAACACCAACATCACCCGCACCTCCACCTTCTCGGCGACCACCGCCGACGAGCAGTCCGCCAAGCAGGCCCGCGCCGCCAGGCTCTACGCCCGCCGCGGCTTCCCGCCCGAGAAGGTCGCCGGCGCCATCGTCAGCGCCGTCCGCACCGGCAAGCCGGTCGTCCCGGTCACCCCCGAGGCCAAGGCCGCCCGCCTCCTCTCCCGCCTCAGCCCCGGCCTCCTGCGCCTCGCCGCCCGCCTCAACATCACCTGATCGGGCGAACGTCACCTGATCGGCCCCAACGGGCCTGCGATATCAACTATCATCGATTGTGATATCGCAGGTCTGTATTCCTTTGGAGGCGACTCATGGCTCGCACCGTGATAGACGTCAACGACGAACTCCTGGCCGAGGCCGCCGAGATCTTCGGCACCACGACCAAGGTCGCCACCGTCAATGCCGCCCTTGAGGACGCGGTAAAGCGTCGCAAGGGCAAGGAGTTTCTTGCGTGGCTTGCCGACGGCGGGCTGCCCGACCTGACTGGTCCGGTGGACAAGAGTGAGTGAGCACTTCCTCATCGACAAGTCCGCTTTCGCTCGCTACCCCAAGCCCGCGATCGGGGATGTCATCGACAGGTTGTTCAATCAAGGGCGCCTCGCGATCTGCGGTGCGGTCGAGCTGGAGATCCTGTACAGCGCCCGGTCCAAGGCGGATGCCGACCGAATCCGGGACGGCCTGCGTGGCTTCGGCTGGTTCTCCACACCCGACGAGGTGTGGGACCGGGCCATCGAGGTGCAAGCCCTGCTGACAACCGCCGGCAACTGGCGCGCGCTGTCCGTGGCAGATCTCATCATCGCCGCCACGGCTGAGCGTCATGGCGCGACCGTCCTCCACTACAACGGCGACTACGACATGATCGCCGCCGTCACCGGCCAGCCCACCGAGTGGGTCGTCCCGCCGGGGACGGCGGACTGAGGGTGTCTCCGGGGTTGTGAGAGCATCGCGGCCCATGGAGATGACAACGGCCCTGTGGTCCTTCGCCCTCGTCGTGGGGCTGCTCACCCTCACCCCCGGGCTCGACACCGCGTTGATCCTGCGGACGTCCGCGCTGGGGCGGCGGCGGCAGGCGTGGGGGGTGGTGCTGGGGATCCAGACCGGGACGCTGATCTGGGGGACGCTGACCTCGGCGGGCGTGACGGCGCTGCTCACCGCCTCGCAGGTGGCGTACGAGGTGCTGCGCTGGGCCGGTGCCGCCTACCTGGTGTGGATGGGCGTCGGGATGCTGCGCGAGCGCGGGGCGCAGGCCGAGGCCGAGGAGGAGTCGGCCGAGGGCGGGTTCGTCCACGGCTGGCGGCGCGGGACGCTGACCAATCTGCTGAATCCCAAGGTCGGGGTGTTCTACGTGGCGGTGCTGCCGCAGTTCATCCCCTCCGGGGCCCCGCACTTCGCCGCCGGGGTGGCGCTGACCGGCGTGCACGTGGTGGAGGGCGTGCTGTGGTCGACGGTCCTGGTCGGCTTCGCCCGGGTACTGCGGGGCTGGCTGCGCCGCCCGGCCGCCCGGCGGGTGATGGACCGGGTGACCGGTGCGGTGGTGGTGGGCTTCGGCCTCAAGCTGGCGCTGGCCGACTGAGCCGAGCCGCCGTACCGGATCGGGTAGCCGGGTTCAGGCCGGGGTGAGCCGCCGCAGCCCCTCGCGCAGGTCGTCGGCGTTCATGCAGATGCGGACGTCCACGTTCGCTTCGAGTCGCAGCCAGAACGGCTCGCAGATCGCGACGACGGAGGCCTCGTCCGGTACGTCCACGACGAGCAGCATGCCGCGGCGGCCGTCGCCGCTGGCGAAGAAGTACGAGGCCTCGGGCTTGAGTTCGCCGAGGACGCGTTCCAGTTCGGCGCCCATCGAGCCGTCGGCGATGAGCTTGTTGGAGGCAGCGGTGTCGAGGGTGACATCCAGCAGGGCGCGCATGGTCCCCGCTCCTTCCCCGGGCTCGGGGTGAGTCCGCACCTCCAGCCTCCCGCTGCCGACTACCGTCCGCAACGTCACCCGGACGGTCGCAGCGAGTGGCCGGACGCGGGAGGGCGTCACGCCGCGTGCGGCGAGCGCCGCTCGACGGGATCCTCGGCCGGCAGCGGGGCGGCGGTGTCGTGGTGGATCGGTCCGTTGCCGGCGCTCAGCGGCAGGCAGCTGCCGCCGCGGCGGTGGGCGATGATCTCGGCGGCGACCGAGACGGCGGTCTCCTCGGGGGTGCGGGCGCCGAGGTCGAGGCCGATGGGGGAGCGCAGCCGGGCGAGTTCGGCGTCGGTGAGGCCGGCGTCGCGGAGCTTGGCCTGCCGGTCGCGGTGGGTGCGCCGGGAGCCCATGGCGCCGACGTAGCCGACCGGGAGGCGCAGGGCGCGTTCGAGCAGCGGGACGTCGAACTTGGCGTCGTGGGTGAGCACGCAGAGCACGGTGCGGCCGTCGATCCGGCCGAGCTGGGAGTCCAGGTAGCGGTGCGGCCAGTCGACGACGACCTCGTCGGCCTCGGGGAAGCGCCGGGTGGTGGCGAAGACGGGCCGGGCGTCGCAGACGGTGACGTGGTAGCCGAGGAACTTGCCGATCCGTACGACGGCGGCGGCGAAGTCGATCGCGCCGAAGACGAGCATCCGGGGCGCGGGCACGTAGGACTCGACGAAGCAGGTGACCGTCCCCTGTTCCTGTTCGTCGCAGGGCCGGCCGTCGAGGCCGAGCACGATCCGTCCGGTGCGTCCGGCGTCGAGCATGGCCCGGGCCTCGGCGACGAGGGCGCGTTCGAGGGCGCCGACGGTGGACGGTCCGACGCTGAGCGCGCCGTGCTGTGCGTCGGCGGTGACGGCGAGGGTGGCGCCGACGAGTCCGGCCGGGCCGTCGATCACCCGGGCGAGGGCGACGGGCGTGCCGTCGGCGATGTGGCGCAGGCCGGTGTCCAGGCCCGGGTCGGTGCCGGGCACGATCGGCTGGACGAACACGTCCAGGATCCCGCCGCAGGTCAGGCCGACGGCGAAGGCGTCCTCGTCGCTGTAGCCGAAGCGTTCCAGGACGGGTTCGCCGGATTCGATCGCGGCCTGGCAGAGCTCGTAGACGGCGCCTTCGACGCAGCCGCCGGAGACGCTGCCGACGGCCTCCCCGGCGGCGTCGACGGCCAGGGCCGCCCCGGGGTCGCGCGGGGCGCTGCCGGAGACGCCGACGACGGTGGCCACGGCGAAGGAGCGCCCGGACGCGTGCCAGGCCTGCAACTGCTCGGCGATGTCCTGCATGTCGGATGCTCCTTACACGTTTCGACAGTAGCGGGAGACGCCGCCGTACGGGAAACGATCCCGTACGGCGGCGGTGATGATCAGAAGGGCACTCAGTGCACGCCCAGCCAGGACTTGACGGGGCTGAGCGCGAAGTACACGACGAACACCGCGGTGAGGATCCACATCAGCAGGCCGGGCTCGCGCCACTTGCCCTGGCCGGCCTTGATCACCGAGTAGGAGATGACGCCGGCGGCGACGCCCGCGGTGATGCTGTAGGTGAACGGCATCAGCACGCAGGTGAGGAAGGCCGGGATGGCGACCTCGCGGTCGGACCAGTCGATGTGCCGGGCCTGGCTCATCATCATCGAGCCGATCACCACGAGGGCGGCGGAGGCGACCTCGACCGGGACGATGCCGGCCAGCGGCGAGAAGAACAGCATCAGGGCGAACAGGCCGCCGGTGACGGTGGAGGCGAGGCCGGTGCGGGCGCCGTCGCCGACGCCGGTGGCGGACTCGACGAAGACGGTCTGTCCGGAGGCGCCGGCCAGGCCGCCGACCGCGCCGCCGGCGCCGTCGATGAACAGGGCCTTGGACAGGCCGGGCATCCTGCCCTGCTTGTCGGCGAGCCCGGCCTCGGTGCCGACGCCGATGATGGTGGCCATCGCGTCGAAGAAGCCGGCCAGCACGAGGGTGAACACGGCCACCGAGGCGCTGATCGCGCCGAGGCCCTTGCCGCCGAAGGCGCCGAACAGGTCGACGTGGCCGAAGAGGCTGAAGTCGGGGGCGGCGACGGGGCTTCCGGGCCACACCGGGGCGGAGTTGCCCCAGGCCTTGGCGGGGAGGTCGGCGAGCTTGTTGACGACGACGGCGACCACGGTGCCGCCGGCGATGCCGATCAGGATCGCGCCGCGCACGCCGCGCGCCATCAGCACGAAGATCGTGAGCACGGTGAGGCAGAAGATCAGGACGGGCCAGCCGGAGAGCTCGCCGAAGGGGCCGAGCGACAGCGGGGTGGGGCCGCCGGTGTGCACGAAGCCGGCCTTGTAGAGCCCGATGATGGTGACGAACAGGCCGATGCCGATGGTGATCGCGTGCTTGAGCGGCAGGGGGATGCCGTTCATGATCTTCTCGCGCAGTCCGGAGACCACCAGCAGCACGATCAGCAGGCCGTAGATCACGCACAGGCCCATGGCCTGGGGCCAGGTGGTGTGCGGTACGACGAGTGCGGAGACCGCGCCGGAGACGGAGAGGCCGGCCGCCAGGGCGAGCGGCACGTTGCCGACCACGCCCATCAGGATGGTGGTGACGGCGGCCGCGAGGGCGGTGGCGGTGGTCAGCGCGGCGTGGTCGAGCTTGACGCCGGTGACGTCCGCGCCACTGAGGATCAGCGGGTTGAGCAGGATGATGTACGCCATCGCCATGAACGTGGTGAGGCCACCGCGTAGTTCGTTGGCGAGGGTCGAGCCGCGGGCCGAGATCTTGAAGTACGCGTCGAGCGCGCCCTTGGGCTCTGCTGTCGAGGGCGAGGGGTGGGTCTCGTCCTCGGCGGGTCTGTCTGCTTCAGTGGTGCCGGGCTCCGTGGGGATCCTGGTCATGTCCACTCCCAAGTGTCAAAGGGGGTTGGGGTGGGCGAGCCGACCTGACTGCCAGTCAACGAAGTTGGCACAGGGGGACGGTATCGACTCACTGGAGGCACTCGTCGGGGAGTGCCAGCGGTGCGGATGGGGTGGTGCGTGAGGGTGGTGCGTGGTGGTGCAGGTGCGGGTGGTGCGCACCACTGCGGAACCCCGGCGTGGGCAGGGCAGCGGATGTGGGGGTCCCGGGGCGGCGGGGAAGACGTGTCGCCGCCCCGGGAAGTACGGCCGTGGTAGGCCTCACCGGTCGAACCTCACCGGTCGAACCTCACCGGTCGAACCGAGCTGGTCGAACTCCCGCTGTCAGCCGGGCTGTTCGGTGGTCAGGTGTTCCGGCCGGACCGGGATCCGGTTGAGCGCGAGTCCGGTCGCGTTGCGGATCGCCGCCACGATCGAGGGGGTCGCCGACACGGTCGGCGCCTCGCCGACGCCGCGCAGCCCGTACGGGGCGTGCGGGTCGGGCAGTTCGAGGACGTCCACCGGGATCGGCGGGGTGTCCAGGATGGTGGGGATCAGGTAGTCGGTGAAGGAGGCGTTGCGCACCTTCCCGTCCCGGACGATGATCTCCTCCATCACGGCCAGGCCGAGGGCCTGGGTGCAGCCGCCCTGGATCTGGCCGACCACGGAGAGCGGGTTGAGCGCCTTGCCGACGTCCTGGACGGCGGTCAGCTCGACCACCTTGACCAGGCCGAGTTCGACGTCCACGTCCACCACGGCGCGGTTGGCGCAGAAGGTGTACTGGACGTGGCCGAAGCCCTGGCCGGTCTCCTTGTCGAAGGCCTGGGTCGGCCGGTGGTGGTGCTCGCGGGTGAGGTCGATGGCCTCGTCGCCGAGCAGGTCCACCATGGGCACCAGCACGCCGGCGCTCTCCGAGACGACCTTGCCGCCGGTCAGCGTGATGTCCTTGTGGGTCCAGCCGTAGCGGCGCCGGCCCTTCTCGATCAGCTCCCGCCGGACGGCCTCGGCGGCGATCTTCACGGCGCCGCCGGTCATGTACGTCTGGCGCGAGGCGGAGGTCGAACCGGCCGATCCCACTTCGGTGTTGGCCGGGTGGATGGTGACCTGCTCGACGCCCAGCTCGGTGCGGGCGATCTGGGCGTGCACGGTGACGCCGCCCTGGCCGACCTCCGCCATCGCGGTGTGCACCATGGCGACCGGCTCGCCGCCGATCACCTCCAGGCGCACCCGGGCGGTGGAGTAGTCGTCGAAGCCCTCGGAGAAGCCGACGTTCTTGATGCCGACCGAGTAGCCGACCCCGCGCACGATGCCCTCGCCGTGCGAGGTGTTGGAGAGTGCTCCGGGCAGCGAGCGCACGTCGAGGTGCTCGGTGTCCAGCGGCGGCGGCAGCGGCATCTCCTTGGCCCGCCGCAGCAGTTCGGCCACCGGGGCGGGGGAGTCGATCTGCTGGCCGGTGGGCATGAAGTCGCCCTCCGACATGGCGTTCAGCTGCCGCAACTCGACCGGGTCCATACCGAGTTCGACGGCCAGCTTGTCCATCTGGGTCTCGTAGCCGAAGGCCGCCTGGACGGCCCCGAAGCCGCGCATCGCCCCGCAGGACGGGTTGTTGCTGTAGAGCGCGATGGCGTGCATCTTCACGTTCGGGATCACGTACGGGCCGTGTCCGAGCGAGGCCGCGTTGCCGACGACGGCGGGGGAGGCGGAGGCGTAGGCGCCGCCGTCCAGCACGATCCGGCAGTCGGCGAAGACCAGCTTGCCGTCGCGGGTGGCGCCGTGCTCGTAGTGCATCCGCGCCGGGTGGCGGTGGACGTGGCCGTAGAAGGACTCGTCCCGGGAGTACACGATCTTGACCGGCTTGCCGGTGTGCAGGGCCAGCAGGCAGGCGTGGATCTGCATCGAGATGTCCTCGCGGCCGCCGAAGGCGCCGCCGACGCCGGCCAGGGTGAGCCGGACCTTCTCCTCGGGCAGGTCCAGCACCGGGGCCATCTGCTCGCGGTCCACGTGCAGCCACTGGGTGGCGATGTAGAGGTCGATGCCGCCGTCCTCGGCGGGCACGGCCAGGCCGGACTCGGGGCCGAGGAAGGCCTGGTCCTGCATGCCGACCTCGTAGTCGCCGCTGACGATGACGTCCGCCAGCGCCCGCACCTCGTCGGTCACGCCGAGGCCGGAGACCAGCCGCTGCTCGTGGCAGATGTTGCCGTACGCGTGGGACTTGTACTCGTGCGGCTCGTGCACGTACCCGTGGGTCTGCGGGTCCAGGCACTGCTCCTCGGTGACGATCGGGGTGAGCACCTCGTACTCGACCTTGATCTTCTTCACCGCGCGCCGGGCGGTCTCCGGGTGGTCGGCGGCGACCAGGGCGATCGCCTCGCCGTGGTAGCGGATCTTGTCGATGGCCAGGGCCGGCTGGTCCTGGATCTCCAGGCCGTAGTACTTGGCGCCGGGGATGTCCTCGTGGGTGAGCACCGCGTGGACGCCGGGCACCTTGAGCGCCTCGGAGATGTCCACCGAGAGGATGTTGGCCCGGGGGTGCGGCGAGCGCAGCGCCATGCCCCAGAGCATGTCCTCGTGCCACATGTCCGAGGAGTAGGCGAACTCGCCCTTGACCTTCAGGTTGCCGTCCGGGCGCAGCGGCGAGCCGCCGATGCCGTCCTTCGAGGCCTGGTTGATGTTCTGCAGGTTCTTCTGGCCCTGGATGGTCCGCGTGGTCATGCCGAAGCCCCCTTGCCCGAGCACTTGCGGGCGGAGGCGAGCCGCACCGCGTCCATGATCTTCTCGTAGCCGGTGCAGCGGCACAGGTTGCCGGACAGCGCCTCGCGGATGTCGTTGTCGCTCGGCTGGGCGTCCTGCTCCAGCAGGGCGTCGGTCTGCACCAGCAGCCCCGGGGTGCAGAAGCCGCACTGGACGGCCCCGGCGTCGACGAACGCCTGCTGGACGAGGCCCAGCTCGCCGTTCTCCTCGGCCAGGCCCTCGACCGTGCGCACCTCGCGGTCCTGCACCTGGCCGGCGGCGACCAGGCAGGAGCAGACCGGCACGCCGTCCAGGTAGACGGTGCAGGAGCCGCACTCGCCCTGCTCGCAGGCGTTCTTCGAGCCGGGCAGGCCGACGCGCTCGCGCAGCACGTAGAGCAGGCTCTCGCCCTCCCACACGTCGTCGGCCTCGACCGGCTTGCCGTTGGCGGTGAACGTGACCTTCATGCCGCGCTCCTGATCTGCTTGCTGTAGTCGTTCCAACACCAGGTGAGGGTGCGGCGGGCCATCACGGCCAGCGCGTGCCGCCGGTAGTCGGCGGTGCCGCGGACGTCGTCGATGGGGGAGGCGGCGGCCTTGACCAGCTCGCCGAAGCGCTGGATCACCTCGGTGCCCAGCAGCTCCCCGGACTCCCAGAGCCCGCGCTCGGCGAGCACGTCCCGCAGGTACTCCTCGGCCTCGACGGCGCGGCGCGGCGTGGGGGCAGCCGAACCGATACCGGTGCCGACGGTGCCGTTCTTCGGGTGAAGGGCGAAGCCGAAGGCGCAGACCGCGATCACCATCGCGTTGCGGGTGCCGATCTTCGAGAACTGCTGGGGGCCGTCCGCGACCGGGATGTGCACGGCCCGGATCAGCTCGTCGGCCTCCAGGCTGTTGCGCTTCACGCCGACGTAGAACTCGTCGATCGGGATCAGCCGGGTGCCGCGCACCGAGGCCGCCTCGACGAAGACGTCCCGCCCGGCCGCCAGCAGCGCCGGGTGCGCGTCACCGGCCGGGGAGGCGCCGCCGAGGTTGCCGCCGACGCCGCCGCGGTTGCGGATCTGCGGCGAGCCGACGGTGTGGGCCGCGAGGGCGAGCCCGGGCAGCGGCCCGGACAGCTCCGAGATGATCCGGGCGTACGGGACGGAGGCGCCGAGTCGGACGACGCTGCCGTCGTTCGTCCATTCGGTGAGCTCGGTGACGCGGTTCAGGTCGAGAATCGCGGATGGCCGGTGCACGTCGAAGTTCAGCTCGACCATGACGTCCGTGCCGCCCGCGATGGGCAGCGCGGTCGGGTACTCAGCCTTCGCCGCGAGAGCCTCGTCCCAGGTGGCGGGCCGAAGGAACTCCATGCGGGTTTCTCCTCAGGTCTTCGCCGACCGGGTGTCCGGCGGCGTGTCGCCCAGTGAACTCCTGTGACGCGGCCCACTGGCAGTCACCGATGGCATGAAGCCCCGGCTGTGAGCCCGCCCGGCATCCTGTACGTTCCTCTAAGCAGGAGAATCCGCAGCCCAGGTGTTCGCCGAGTGCTACCTACGACCGTAATCCGGCCGTGATTCGCGGGCTACGGGCCCGTGACCCGGCGGCCCGCTGGTACGTAACGCCGAGCACGGATGTTCGGGCACACTGTCACCCCCGGACGGCGTACCCGGCAGCCCCCACCCCCCGTCCAGGCCCCCGATCCCCGCTTCCGCCCCCGCTTCCGCCCCCGCCTCCACCACCGTTTCCACTCTGCTTCGACCCCCGCTTCCACCCCGCCCTGCCACCCTGTTCCTGCCCCCGATAGGAGTCCGCGGATGCGTGTCCGTGACCTGCTCGCCCCCGGCGCCCCCCGACTGCGCCTGCTCGCGGCGGAGGAGGAGCTGGACCGGCAGGTCAGCGGCGTGATGACCACGGACCTGCACGACCCCGGCCGCTACCTGCACGGCGGCGAGCTGGTGCTCACCGGGATGCTCTGGCGCGGCGGCCCCGCCGACTCCGAGCGCTTCGTGCGGACCATCGCGGCCGGCGGCGCGGTCGCCCTGGCGGCCGGCGAGGCCGAGGTCGGCCCGGTGCCCGAGGACCTGGTCGAGGCCTGTCGCCGGCACCGGATGCCGCTGCTGGCCGTGCCCGACGACATCGCCTTCGGCACCGTCACCGAGTTCATCGGCCGTCAGGTCTCCGCCGACCGCGCGGCCGACCTCGCCGCCCTGGTCGACCGGCACCGGCTGCTGGTCTCGGCGGCCGGCGGCGGCGGACTGGACGCCGTGCTGGACCTGCTCGGCGGCGACCTCGACCTGGACTGCTGGGTGCTCACCCCGACCGGCGCGGTGATCGCCGGCCCGGCCGACCGGCTCACCGCCGAGGACCGCGACCAGCTGGTCCGCGCCCACCTCGCCGCCCAGCGCCAGCGCCGCCGCCCCCCGCACCGGGCCCGACTGGCCGGCGGCGCCTACTCGCTGCTGCCCGCCGCGGCCTCCGCCGAGCACGAGGCGCCGCTCGTCGACTGGGTGCTCGCGGTGGCCGGCGACGTCACCGAGTGGACCACCAAGCGCCAGCAGCTCGCCGAGAACCTGGCCCGGCTGGTCGCCGCCGAGCGCCACCGCCGGGACGAGGGCCGCCGGCTGCGCCGCCGGCTGGCCGACGAACTGCTCGCCCTGCTGCGCCGCGACGCCGACCCGGCCGAGATCAGCCGCACCCTGTACGCCTCCTCGGCGATGGCCGCCCGCTACGAGAGCCACGAGCCCAAGTCCCCCGTCCAGGAGGCCTCCTGGCTGGTGCTCAGCGCCGAGGGCACCGGCCTGCCCGAGGGCACCGTGCGGGCCGTGCTGGAGGAGGCGCTCGGCGGCACCAGCGACCGCGCCCTGGTCGCCGGGGCGGGCAACGGCGCCGTGGTGGTGCTGCCCGCGCTGGACTCCCCGGTGCCCGCCGACACCCTGCGCGAGCTGCTCGCCCCGCTGGAGGCCGGGCTGGGCTCGGAGGGCCGGATCACCCTCGGCGTCTCCGCCCCCGCCTCCGAGGCCGGCGGCCTGCGCGGCGCCCTGGAGGAGGCCCGGCACGCCCGCCGGATCGCCGCCGCCCGGGTCGGCCGGGTCTGCGTCGCGGGCCCCGAGGAGCTGGCCTCGCACGTGCTGCTGCTGGCCGCCGTCCCGGACGAGGTCCGCCGGGCCTTCCGCAGCCGGCTGCTGGACAAGGTGATCGCGTACGACATCGAGCACCAGGCGGACCTGGTCCGCACCCTGGAGGCCTTCCTGCGCTCGGACGGCTCCTGGACCCGCTGCGCCGGGCAGCTGCACGTCCACGTGAACACCCTGCGCTACCGGATCGGCCGGATCGAGGAGCTGACCGGGCGGGACCTCTCCCGCCTGGAGGACCGGGTGGACTTCTACCTGGCCCTGGAACTGGCCTGACCGTTTCCTGACAGTTCCGCCCGATGAGCGCCGGTCCCAGGAACGGCCGCTTCCTGGGAGGTCGCTGGACGGCGCCTGAGCCGGTCGGGAGCCGTCAGGAGAACGGCCGGGGGGGCGGGGGCCGAACCCCGGCCGGGGGCCCCGCGGCGGTCGCCCCGGGGGCGGGGGGGGGGGCGACCCCCGAGGGACCCGGCCGCCCCCCCACCGCGC